>CAYOVS010000016.1:0-14803 GCA_964407445.1 uncultured Peptococcaceae bacterium | reverse complement strand
CGTTCTTGCACTAAGTCATAAATTTCCTGACTATACTGATCCACTTTATCGCTGATATCATTGTTGGGGAAAATTTCGCTAAGCAAAGCAATCCACTGGCGATACGTTTCCAGAATATCATAATCCCATTTACCGGCAGAAATAGCCACCGCGGCAATACCGGCATTACGCAGGCTTTCTCCCAAAGCGGCATTGGTTGCGCTATAAAATACCACATCCGGCTTGAGCAGCAGCAATTCTTCAATATTCAAATCGCTGCCTTGCATAAAATCGGTATTCGCCTGCAAAATTTCCGGATACAGCTCTCCCAGCAAACCGTTTTGGGCAGCACTCATGCTCACCGGATGAATTCCCACCAATTTCTCCGCGGAACCCAACATCACGGTAATTACCGAGGGTAAAGGATAAATATCCGCCACCACAATGCGATTGATTTCCTTGGGCAGCACAACGGTATTGTCATTATGATCCACCACGGTGATCGTTGCATCCATTGCATCCCCAGCCTGCTGCGTATCCCCCGCAGCCATGCCGGTATCCTCCGCAGACTCCCCGCCGTTGCCGCAACCAAACAGCAACAGCGCACAAGCCAGCACCAACAGTAATACCAAACCTTTTTTGTTCATCTTACCCATCCTTTCTGCCATACATCAAATTGTTCTCCCATCAATACCGGAATTTGTTTTCGGTATATCCTGCCGGAATATGCTTCGTGGGGCCAATCAATAAAGGTAGTCTGCCCCGGATTCCCCGGCAGCAAACGTCGGTACAAGGGATCCCCGATTACCACCTGGGCTTGCAGCATCAATTCACGCAGTTCCTGTTCCGCTTCTATCGGGATATCACCTGCCGCCAGCACCTGCCCATCCGCCGACAGCGGACAAGCCACCCGCACCTGCCCAAAGCCGCCATCTCGCAGCAATGCAGCCTTTAACGAAGACGCCGCTACCGCTTCCCCGATCACACAGGCAGTTTTTCCTTGCGCGTTTTGTGGTAAATCCGCATAAGAACAACCGTCCTGTCCGGTTTTTGCCACCTGCCCCAGCCTCGCAAAATACGCATCCGCACCCCGGCTGCCCATGGGCAAACCCAGCAGATACGGTGTGCCATATTGCTGCTTTAAAAATCGAGCCAGAGCCAAACCGGCCTGAGAAACCACCGCGTTCACCTGCGCCTGCCCAGCCTGCTGCAATTCTGCCAAAGAGCTGCCCATTGCCCAGCAGCTTGTAATTCCATACCCTCGTTGGATAAACTGCTGCCGCAGTGCTTCCACGCTGCCGGTAACGGAAAAATCCAGAGGCGTTACGCCCAGCAAATTTACAAAAGGTTGGGATCCCCCTATTTGCGGTTTCTGGATAGCTGGCAGACAAAAGCGCCTTGCTACCGCCAAAAACGCCATTTCCACACCGGAAAGATAAGAGTGCATCCCATTGGTAGCCAAGCCAAAGGTGGGCAAGCCGGTTTTTTCTTCGATCTCCATAGCAATACCACTAAAATCAGTACCCATCATCATCGGGATGGGCGTTCCCGCTACCGCGATAAACTTGGGATGAAGTTGCTCCGCCGCGCTGACAATATCACCGATCAGCTTATCATCCGCACCCATCACTGCATCAATTTCCGTTAAAGCCGAAATATAAACCATACTGGGTTGCTCATACCAACGGGGCTCGTCATGGGTATTATAGGTAGAATTACATCCGGAAGCATCATGCATTACCGTCAAACCGCCCAGCTCGTACAAAGCGGAGCATACCCCGGAGACGTCCGCCGTATAGGTGGACAACAAACGAGAAGCCTGATTCATCCGCAGCACCCCCATCCTTTTACCTGCACAATTTCTTTGGTATCCTGCGCAGTCAGCGTCGCCTGGATCATCAAAGCAGCCAGCTTAACAATACCGTCAAAGCCATAGAGGCCGCCGCCCTCCACCAAATTGACAAAATGTTGGGTACCGCTGAAATAGGCAGCTTTTTGACCGATCGCCAAAACCTGCTGTGGCTGGGTAACAGTTTGCGCCAACAGACCGCTTTTGGCATGAACGGTAGCGCAAACCGCCAAATCTGGCGCATGCTGCTGTAGCCAAACAAAATCTGCTTGATCTTCCTCATGAAAGCTATCCGCATACACCGTCTGCACCGTAAAACCGTGCTCCAGCAGAAGCCGAGCCAATCCCAACGGTCTGGTAGTAGCAGTATAATCAATCACGATCGGCAACGATCCGACGACGGTCCGCGCCTCTGCCAAGGCGGCTTCGGCCTGCGCGATTGCCTCCCCCCAATCGGATGGCGGCAAGGACAGCTCCTGTGCCAACCGGCGCAAACCATCGCTGATCTGGGCATAATCATAGCTTAGGGGTAAATACAAGTGCTTCTGCCCCAATCTGGCAGCAAGTTCTTCTCCGGCCGCAATCGCCGCCGGAATAAAGGAGATATTCAGCGAAGCCCGCGCCAGATTCAAATATTGCTCATACGTGCGGCACGCTGGCAATTCTCCCACCAAATAACCCGCCTTTTGCAGCAAGGCTTTCAGCTCGGCGCCAGCAGCCAAAGGCAAGGCGCTGCCAATGATATTAACCCGATTGGCCTCCTTGGGCAAAGGCTTTAATAAGCTGTACATTTGCCGACGCATTAAGGCGTCGGGGCTAATGCTTTTCCGCAAAATTGGCGTCATATAGCAATCGGTAAAATCAATATGAGGAAAGCGCTGCCGCAGCTCTCCGTAAACCAAGGGCAAATCGCAAGCGATAAAATGATGGATACAACTGGTAAATACCAGAACCGCCCGGGGTTGATGGGGCATGCTGTTTAAAATCTGGCTGACGCCCTCCACCAATAGCTGCTCCATATCGCCGGAAAGCACATTGCTTTCCTCAATCGTCACTGTGGAAAACCGATCTAACGCACCCATCTCCGCCGCGGTCAAAACCACACCTCGCAAGCATCCCTGGGCGCAAACAAAAACCTGATGGCTTTCGGGAATCAGCATCCCCAAATGCACAATGTTCCAAGGACCTCTGGCTGGCGCGCCATACTCCAAACCGGAAACAAACGGATTGGGAAAAGCAGCGTCTTTGATTTGCACCATCGCCCCTTGGCTATCCGGTCTCATCAAACCTTGCATAGTTACTCCTTCCGGCACGCGGCCAAAACGCTTTCTGCCAGCTTGCGATATTGCTCCGCCATTTCGCTATGGGGAAAAGCCTCCAAAACTGTCATACGCTGCTCCTCCGCCTGCTGCACCAATGAGCTAAAGGGCAGCACGCCAACGATACCGCTATGAATATCCTCCGCCAGCTCGGCCACTTTCGCCTGCTCGTTGGGCACATTACGCTGATTGAGGATCAACCCACCCAAAGAGGCATAGCCTCTTTTTTGAAAATTCTCCACCGCCACGGCTATATTTGCCGCCGCATGAATCGCCATATTTTCCCCGGAGGTGACAATAAACACCTGATCCGCATAGCCATCCCGCATGGGCATGGCGAAACCGCCGCAAACCACATCCCCCAACACATCATAGATCACAACCTCCGGCTGATAACGGGCATACGCGCCCTTTTCGGCCAGCTTTTCCAAAGCAGCAATAATACCTCGCCCGGCGCAACCCTGCCCCGGTGTGGGGCCGCCTGCTTCTACGCACAGCACCCCATTAAATCCGGTGGTGACCATATCTTCCAAGGTAAAATCGTTGCCCCGATGGCGGATCAGATCCAACACCGAAGGAATCGGCTGCCCCTGATGCAGATAAATGGTAGAATCCGCCTTTGGATCGCAACCGATCTGCATCACCCGCAGCCCTTTTTCGGCCAGCGCTGCTGCAATATTGGAAACGGTGGTAGATTTGCCAATGCCGCCTTTGCCGTATACCGCTAATTTAATTGTTTCCATGTATCTTCCCCTTTTCCGTAGTTCCCGGGTAGTCGCCCCGGGCAACAGCCACCTGATAGCCGATTTTTTCCATTTGTTGATGCAATGTTCTGGTGCTTTCCACTGCACCGCAATCAATCCCCGCCTTATTGTCATACAGCAAATACTTGTGCCGGATATCCAAAGGAGAGATATTGGGCATGATCACATTGGCTCCGGCCAGAACCCCCAGCACCCGGCCATCCTGCCGGGCAGTGCCCAAGGCGGTAGTGGCGGGCAGCAAAACCGGTGGTAGCAACAGGCGGGTGATGCTCAGCAGCAGCAGCGTGGTTTCCACACTGCCGGCGGGCATGGCCGCGAAGGGAGTATCCTGATGGGGTAGATAAGGGCCGATGCCCACCATCTGCGGCTGAAACTCCGCCATGAACAACAGATCATCCGCCAAATCATCGGCGGTTTGATAAGGAGAACCCACCATGCAGCCACAGCCGGTCTGAAAACCGATCTGCCGCAAATCCCGCAGACATTGCAGCCGATGCGCCAAGGTGAGCTCCGGCGGATGCAGCCGGGCATAGTGGCAAGGATTGGCGGTTTCATGCCGCAGCAAATACCGATCCGCCCCGGCCGCAAAATAGCGCTCATAGGTTTGGCGAGATTTTTCTCCCAGCGACAAGGTCAAAGCACAATCTGGATAGGTTTCTTTGATCTGATGGATCAAAGTCACCACTTTTTCATCGGTATAATGCAAATCCTCGCCGCTTTGCAGCACAAAGGTGCGAAAGCCTAATTGGTAGCCAATATCGCAGCAATCCATAATTTCCTGATCGGTAAGACGAAAGCGTTCCGCTTTCAGATTGCTGCGGCGGATGCCGCAATAATAGCAATCATTTTTGCAGTGATTGGAAAACTCGATCAACCCCCGGGTGTAAATGGTCTTGCCAAAATGCGCCTGCGCTACTTGCCGGGCGGTATCCGCCGCATAACGGCGATCTGCCTCGTCAGCCGTTTCCAGCAACTGGATCAACTCTAGGCGAGTCAAACTATGCTGCTGCCGCAATTGGTCGATCAATTCTCGATTGGTAGCCATAATTGCTCCTTCTCAATACTCAATTTTGTCCAAAATGCCGTTCAGTTTTGCTAGCAGCACGCCGTAATTGGTGATGGGCACCCCCGCCGCTGCCGCTGCGGACAACCGATGCAGCATATATTTACTGTTAAACATACAAGCGCCGCAATGGACGATCAAATCGTATTGTCTTAGATCCTGGGGAAAATCGGCGCCGCTAACCATATCCACGGTCAAGCCCGCCCCAAACCGCTGCCGCAGCAACCGGGGAATTTTCACCCTTCCGATATCCTCGCTCAAAGGCGCATGGGTGCAGGCCTCGGCGATCAGCACCCGGGAATCTTCCCGCAAATGGTCTACTGCTTCCGCCCCCGCCACCAGCGTCTGGATATCGCCCTTGACCGCTGCCAACAGCACCGAAAAAGAGGTTAGGCGGCTTTGCGGCGGCTTTTGCGCATATACCTGCGAAAACACCTGCGAATCGGTGATGATCAGCGCCGGCGCTTCTTTTAATGCCGCCAGAGCCTGGGGCAATTCCCCGGCGGTTACGGAGATCACCACCGTATGATGATCCAGCAAATCCCGAATCGTCTGCACCTGGGGCAAAATCAGCCGCCCCTGGGGTGCCTGAATGTCTTGGGGCATCACCAGCAACACCACCTGTCCCGCCTGCACCAGATGCCCAGCTATGCTTTTTTGCTCTCTGCCCTCCGGCAGCAGCCGTAGCAGCAGCAGACGCAGCAGCTCCTGCAGCCCCGGTTGACCGGCGCTGACTGCGGTAGCTTCTAAACCACACCGCTGGCGAATGGCAGTAGCCAGAGGAGCGGTATCGGCTACCGTATCGCTTTTGCTGATAAGAGCCAAAACTGGCGTATTTTGCTGCCGAAACAGGCTGATCCACTGTTTTTCCGGGGCAAAATCGTCATCAGGCGACAGCTCCGCCGCAAATAACAGCACTGCCAGATCGGTACGGGTTGCCGCATCCTTGGTTTTCTCCACCCGCAATTGCCCCAATTGGCCAATATCATCAAACCCCGCAGTATCGATCAAAACACAAGGCCCCAGACCGTAAAGCTCCATGGATTTGAATACCGGGTCGGTGGTGGTTCCTGCTACATCCGCCACAACCGCCACCTGATGCCCGGCCAAAGCATTGATCAGCGAGGATTTGCCCGCATTCCGGCGGCCATACATTCCGATATGCAATCTTCCCGAACGGGGTGTTTGGTTCAAAGTATCTATTTGATTCCCGGCATCTGTTTCATTCATAAAACAGCCCCCTTTGCTGCAAATTGACCCAAAATGCCAACTAGCTATATTTTAGAATAGGTAGTTTTGATGCTAACCCCGTTCAGCAACCCCAGCTTGCCGGAAAGGGCGCTGATAACCGTTTCCGGTGCATCAATCACCACACAAATAATAGAAATACCTTTTTTTTCATAGGGCATCCCCATGCGCCCCACAATATACTTGCCGTATTCGTGCAAAAGCTCATTGATCCGCTCTGCATTGGCTCTGTTTTCCACGATCACGCCGATAATAGCCACCCTGGTATCCTGTTCTGCTGCTATACCCTGTTGTTTGCCGCCGTTTTCTTCTGCCATTGCAGTTTCCTCCTTTTGTGCCGGTATTGACCGGCTATCGCTTTGTTCCGGGGCGTCCATATCCAACCGCAGCACGGATATGGGTAAGATATCCCGATACACTTGATGCTTTGTTTCTATTTCACCGATCACTGCTTTTACGCCAAAGGCGGCTTCGATATTGGCTTCCGTAATAATTTCCCCGGTAGCGCCAAAGGAATAGTTGCCCTGCTTATCCAAAAGCAAAGATTGATCCGCACGCTGCATCGCATGGGCAGGATAATGGGTATTGAATATGCAGGAGATACCCTGCGCGGTCAGCTCGCTCATAGCATCCAGTACAATCAGTTGATTTTTAAAATCCAGATTGGACTCTGGCTCATCCAAAATCAACAGCTCCGGCTCTGCCGCCAACGCTCTGGCGATCAAGGCCATTTGCAGCTCGCCACCGCTGATCTGGCGGCAATTGCGCTTGGCCAAATGGGCAATATGCAGCTGCTGCATCGCCTGGGCAGCCACCTGCCGATCATGAGATGAAGGCTGCCGCAGCAAAGAAAAGTGACTGCTACGGCCCAGCAAAACCAGCTCTTCTACGGTAAACATACCCAAAGCGTTTTTGGCCTGGGGCACATAGGCGATCCGCCGCCACAACCGATCATGGCGGATCTGCCGCAAATCTTCCCCATCCAGCAGGGTAACGCCGCTGCGCCAGGGCAGCAAGCCCATCATACACCGGAGCAAGGTGGTTTTTCCTGCGCCGTTTGGCCCTAAAATCGCCAACAATGCTCCCTGTGTTACTGAAAAATTGATATCCCGCAGCAACATTGGCCCCTGCCACTTTTTATCATAAGAAAAGCAGCCGTTTTCCACGGTAAAGATCATAAGGACCAACCTCCCGTCCGCCGCAGCAGGAAAATAAATACCGGTGCGCCGATCAACGCAGTCAAGATGGAAACAGGAATCTCCGCCGCACTCAGTGTCCGCGCCAAAGTATCTACAATCACCATTAAAACAGCGCCCACGCTGATGCTGGCAGGTACCAGCTTTTGATTATTGCCGCCAAAAAGCATCCGGCACATATGAGGCACCAGCAGCCCCACCCAGCCCACCTGCCCGCACATGGAAATGCAGGAAGCGGTAATCATGGTTGCGGAAACCACCGTCAACAAGCGTAATTGCCGCAAATTTACGCCGGCAGAACGGGCTTCATCCTCGGATAAAGGCAAAATATTCAAACGCCAACGCAGCAGCAGCAAAACCAGTATCCCCAAAAGAATCAGCGGCGCCCCCAAAAGCAGCATTCGGTAATTGGCCGAGCTTAAGCTGCCCATCAGCCAGTACACAATAGAAGGCAACTGAGATTCCGCATCTGCAACATATTTTACCAAAGACACTAATGCAGTAAACAAAGAACCGATAATCAAGCCGGACAAAACCACTGTGGTAATAGATCCCCGGTCATTGTTGCTGCTGACCAAATAGGTCAGGGATACGGCAACAATCCCCCCCACCAAGGCAAACCCCTGCACCAGCAGCAGGTCAAAGCCACACAGCAGCGCCAACACTGCGCCGAAGCTGGCGCCGGAGGCAACGCCCAAGGTATCCGGGGTAGCCAAAGGATTGGCAAATAAATTTTGGAAAGCCAAACCGGATACCGCCAAGCCTGCACCCACCAGCATGGCCAAAAGCACCCGGGGCAAACGAATGGTCAGTAGCACCGTTTCGATCTGCCCATCCGCATAAGCCCCGCCGGAAAGCTTTGCGGCAAGCACTTGTCCCACGGTAGACAAGGACAGGGGGTAGCGGCCAATTGCCAAAGCGGCAAAAGCCACCACCAAAGGCAGGAAAGTTAGCAGCAAAATCAACCAGAGATGCCGAGAGGAAGCTATTGCAGTATGCTGTTTTTGATGTCCCGTCGCCATTTTTACTCCATTCTCTACACAAAAAGCCTCCGTCTGGCAGACGGAGGCAGCATGGATTCGGTAAAGACCCAGCGCACGCAACACACAGAGAAAACCCTGCAATGCAATAGGCTGGATACCATCTCATCTCCCCCGTCGGCAATCCTTCAGGTCAGAAAGACTTTATGATATGTTGTTTTATTCCCCAAAACGGGGAATAATAAACCCAAACCAACAGAAAAGGCATTACGCTCAATCTTTCGGAACAGGAATATTACGTTTTTAGCTTATCATATTCCTTGCAAAAAAACAAGAACCATTCTTAATTTTTTACAGAAAAATAAAATATTGATCCCACATGGTAAAAGGGAAGTTCCCTAAGAACCATCCTCCAATAAACCAATCCTTCAAATTAGCAAAATAGATACCCATGCAAAAGACGGCTTCCATCAAACAGGAAGCCGTCTTTTATGTGTTTATTGATCACGTTTTGCTACACTTGGTTATTCAGCAGCACCGTCGGTAGTGTCATCAGCAGCACCATCGGTAGCACCGTCAGTGGCACCGTCGGTAGTGCCGTCAGTAGCACCATCGGTAGCACCGTCGGTAGTGCCCTCAGTGGCACCGTCGGTAGTGCCGTCAGTAGCACCATCGGTAGCACCGTCAGTGGTGTCATCGGCAGCAGGCTCTTCTGTCGCATTGGGATCATAGTAATGGAAGGAACCTTTGATCTCAATAGTAGCTTCCTTGTCCAAAGCATCCAACAACTCGGTCAAATGCGCGCTGACTTCTTCACTGCTGACCGTCTTCAGGCTGTTTTTAACCAGCTCGGCGGAAGCATCATAACCGATGCGAACGTCATCCAGCTTGATAATATGATAGCCTGCGGAACTCTTTACGGGAATCAAGGTATAATCGCCAACATTTTCCAGTTCAAAAGCGGCAGCGGCGTATTCGGCATAAAGAGCAGTGCCGCTTTCCACATCCGTACCGTCAACATTGATATAGCTTGTCAAGGCGCCGCCATCAGCAGCGCTGCCATCGTCAGAGTTGGCTTTAGCCAGCTCGGCAAAATCTGCACCATTGTTCAGCTGGTCGATTAAATCAACCGCCTTATCATAAGCAGCAGACATCGCAGCTTCATCCGCAGGATCGGCTTTGATCAAAATATGCGAGGTACGACGGCTATCCCATTTGGTGGGATCAGCATCATAGGCGGCTTTTGCATCTTCATCGTTTACTTCGATAGCAGCCAGCATCTCATCCTGCACCGCATAATACAGATCCACATAAAGCTTGTTGATCATCAAAGAACGATAAGAACCGTAGGGCAAAACGCCCTTCAGATAATTATCTTCCATGGTCAAACCATACTTGTCCTGCGCCAATTCGCAGATCATTGCCCCTTTACGCACCACTTCCCAGCAATACTTTTCCATATCGGCCAAAGTGCTGGTGGCGCTTTCTTCATCTAACAGATCCACGCCCATGTACATTTTAAAGTAATCATAATAGTTATTATAGTATTCAATAAAATTGGAGGAGAAATAATAATCCAATTCCGATTGATATACCGGGTTACCATTAATGGTAGCCAAGACCTCGCCGGTACCCTCATCCGATGCGCATCCGGCGCAAAGCAAGAGCAAACCGATCATCAAAACAACGAACAACTTTTTCAAAAAAACTCATCCTTTCTATAATAGGTTATGATAAGCTTGTACAACATCATAAACACCAACTCATTATACCACAACGTTTCGTTATAGCAAACTGAAATTTTTATGAATTTTGCCAGAACGTTATTTATTGCAGTTTGTTCATTAAATCCGTTAATACTTTCAGCAAAACACGTACTCTATCCAGTTGTTCCGGAACACCGGTAGTATTCAAACGCATTGCAAAACCTTTTTTCTCGGAAAATGTCAAAATCTTTGGCCATTTTTCCAAAATTTCCAAGAGATATTCCCCACGCATCGGATGATCCTCTGAAAATTTCACTTCGATAAAATCTGCCTTTTGGATCATGGAAAGAATGGCCAATTTGCGTGCCGGCACCTTCAGCTTGCCCAACAACAGCAGGTTGACCAGTTGGGGCGGCGCGTCGCCGTAACGATCGGTCAATTCCTCGGTGAGCTGCTCCACCGCCTCCAAGCTTTCCGCAGCAGAAATTCTTTTATAAATTTCTACCTTTAAGGCAGACGAATCAATATAGGAATCAGGGATATAGGCGTCAAGCTGCAGCTCCAGGATGGTGGCAATAGGCTGTTGCTCCGCCGGTTTGCCGGAGGCCGCCGCAATTTCCTCCTGCAGCAGCTTGCAATACAAATCAAAGCCAACCGCCATAATATGCCCGTGCTGCTCCGGCCCTAAGATATTTCCCGCACCCCGCAGCTCCAGATCCCGCATGGCAATTTTAAATCCGGCGCCCAGCTCGGTAAAATCACGAATCGCAATCAATCTTTTTTTAGCAATATCGGAAATAACTTTATTCTTCCGATAGGTAAAATAGGCAAAGGCCTGCCGCTGGGAGCGCCCTACCCGCCCCCGCAACTGATACAATTGGGATAAGCCAAACATATCGGCCTGATCCACGATCAGCGTATTGACATTGGGGATATCCAGGCCGCTTTCGATAATGGTCGTGCACAGCAGCACATCCGCTCCGCCCTTGACAAAATCCAGCATCACCTTAGCAAGCTCGCCCTCATTCATCTGCCCATGGGCAACGGCAATCCGCGCCTCCGGTAAAATGGCCTGTAGCTCTGCTGCAACATCATAGATGCTGAAAACCCGATTATGCACATAATAGACCTGCCCGCCCCGGGCCAGCTCCCGGGCAATGGCGTCCCGGATCAGCTTTTGGTGATACTCCACCACATAGGTCTGCACCGGATGCCGATCCACCGGCGGGGTATTGATGATGCTCATATCCCGCATCCCCACCAAGGTCATATGCAGGGTGCGGGGGATCGGCGTAGCGGATAAGGTAAGCACATCAATGCTGGCCTTCATCGCCTTGATCCGCTCCTTATGGGTCACCCCAAAGCGCTGTTCTTCATCAACGATCAGCAACCCCAAATCCTTGAAGCGCACATCCTTGGAAAGCAAACGGTGGGTGCCTACAATAATATCAATTTCACCTGCCTCCAGACCGGCCAACATTTGTTTTTGCTCCTTGGCGCCGGCAAACCGGGATAAACAAGCAGCCTTTACCGGATAATCGGCAAAGCGCTCCTCAATAGTACGCAAATGCTGCTGGGCCAATACCGTCGTAGGCGCCAAAACCGCAACCTGTTTGCCATCCATCACCGCTTTAAATGCCGCTCGCAAAGCAACTTCTGTTTTTCCATAACCCACATCACCACAAAGCAGCCGATCCATGACCTTGTCGCTTTCCATGTCCAACTTGATTTCCGCCAAGGATTGCAGTTGATCGGGGGTTTCCTCATAGGGAAAATCCTCCTCAAACTCCTGCTGCCAAACAGAATCGGCAGAAAACGCATGGCCTGTGCTCTGCTCTCGCTGGGCATACAAGGTCAACAACTCCTGAGCCATATCCCGCACAGAAGCCCTGGCCTTGCTTTTGGCCCGCTGCCACTGATCGCCCCCCAGTTTGTATATTTTGGGCGGTGCGCCGTCACTGCCCACATATTTCTGGATCAAATCGAGTTGATCCACCGGCAAATACAGCTTATCCTCACCTGCATAGCGAATCAGCAGATAATCCCGGCCAATATCGCCGATAACCAGCCGCTCCACGCCCTTATACTGACCGATACCCTGATTGATATGCACCACATAATCGCCAACCCGCAAATCCAGGAAATTGGCGATCTTTTCTCCGCCCTTATACACCCGCCGGGACTTACTCTTGCCCTCCCGGGCAAACAAATCCTTTTCCGTGATCAAAACCAGCTTTAACGCAGCGCTCTCAAAGCCCTTGGTAAATCCGGCTTCGATCAATTGCACCGGCGGCAGTTCGTTTTCCCGCAGCAGTTCTTCTACCCGCTTGCGGCGCAGCTCGGAGCTGACGCTGACCAGCGTGCGAAAGCCGCACTGGCGAAAACGGCGCATATCCTCGGCAAAAACTCCCGGCGTAGCCGCATAGGAAGACAGCTCTCGCACCATCAGCTCCTGCTTCACCAAGGGCGTCACACCGGCAATGCCGATATTCAAACGCCCCAGCAACAGCAGGGGAAAATGATGCAATTCCGCCACTAGCTGTGGAAAGGTCTGAAAATTATCATAAAAAGAGGGCAAAAGTCGCCCCGATTGCAGCAAATCGCTGTAGCGATTATGCCGTTCCTCCTTTTGCTGCTCCGCTTCCGTCTGCACCTGCTCCGGTTCATCCAGCAGAATGATTCCTTCTCCAACATACTCCAAGAGAGAAGCCGCATCTTCATAGAAAAAGGAAAGCAACAGCTCCAGGCCATTATCCCATAGCCCCTGCTCCAGATATTCCGTCAATTGCCCGGTAAAGCTGAGCAGTTGCTTTTTGTCTTCACCATGCAAAGCCGGCAGCACCTTGGCGGTTTCCCTCTGCAAACAGGCCAAAGCTCTTTGGCGAGCCTCTGCATCAACCGGCAATTCTCTGCCGGGGGGCAAAAAAAGGCTGTCCAGATTCCCCAAAGACAATTGATCCGCCGGATCAAAAAGGCGCAGCGATTCCAGCTCATCATCAAAAAACTCCAACCGTATCGGTTTTTCGCCATCAATGGGAAACACATCCACCAAGCTACCCCGTTGACTAAAGCTGCCGGGGATCTCCGTCAGCGGCTGCCGCTCATAGCCCATATCGCTTAAAACCGAAGCCAGCTCCGACAATTGCCAGGTATCCCCTTTGCGCAGCCGCAAATGACAATCGGCGAACAAGCCCGGCGGCGCTAGCCTGCGAGAAATCGCATTGATGCTGGCAATCACCACCAAGGATTCTCCCCTGCTCAAGCGAGACAGCACATGAATTCTGGCAGCGGTCAGCTCAATATTATGCCCGTATACCTCAAAAGGCAACAGCTCCAAAACAGGAAACAGCACCGCTTTTTCCCCCAAAAAGGGCTGAATATTTTCATACAGGCGACTGGCTTCTTCTTCACCGGAGGTAATAATCAGCATCGTTTGGCGGCTATCCTCAAATAAAGCAGCCGCCCAGGCCGCTTTGATCGTGGTGGTCACGCCGCTCAACATTGCTGTTTGTTTTCTTTGCAAAGCTTGCCGGATCCAGGCATATTGCTCCGTTTCCCGGCAAGCGGACAGAATCTCCTTCATGGTTTCCTCTCTACATCTATTACAATAGCCAATATTTTTCCGTCCTCGCATAAGGCGTCTCTATAGATTTACCAAATCCATACCATTATATTTATTCATCGCTTCGCCTATGCCATTTTTTGCCCAAAACAGCGCCGCTTCGGCGGCAACACGCAGGGTTTTCGCCATTACCGGCATTTCCTCGGAAGAAAAACGCCCCAAAACATAATCCGCAGTATCATACGGAGCAGAACCAATGCCGATCTTAATGCGGTTGATCTGCATAGAGCCAAACTGCTCAATAATGGACTTCCACCCATTATGCCCGCCGTCCCGTCCGCTGCGTTTCAAACGCAACGTGCCGCAAGGCAAATCCAAATCATCGCTAACAATCAAAATATCGGCCAAATCCACTTTATAATAGCCAGCCAACCTGCTTAGCGGAAATCCGCTTAAATTCATAAAGGCCTGTGGCTTAGCCAGCAACAGTTTTTCTCCCCGATAAATCCCGACCCCTGTCAAACAATCCGACTCTTTTTTGGAAACTGCAACAGAAAGCTGATCTGCAATCTGATCTATTGTCATAAACCCACAATTATGGCGAGTTGCCGCATATTGCAGCCCCGGATTTCCCAAACCGGCAATAATTTTCATACAAACTCCTTTCTATATAGCCTGCAGTATCCCAATAAGCACAATACCGCTATTGGCAAGATCGTCTTCCATCACATACGAAAAACTACTCGCATATCGTACCATATCCAAGACAAAGAAAAAAGAGCATAAACTGCGCTTTCCTGAAATATATATTGATAAATCCCATTTAGGAGGAAAAGCTATGGGCGAGCTACAAGAAATAACCGGCAAATCCCTGATCGGTATGCCGGTTTACAGTATTCGGGAAGGAAGCCATTTGGGGACGGTAAAATCCCTCTTGATTGACGCCAACCAGCAGTGCATCCTGGCCTTAATCGTGGAAAGACGCAGATTTAACCGGGAAGAAAAGCTGCTGCCGTTTGCGGCAATCGCCGGTGTTGGCGAAGACGCCATCACCATCGAAAAAGCGGCGCTTTTGGAAAGAAAAGGCATGAACGGCCAATATGTAAAGGCACTGAAACACCCAGTACAATTGATCGG
>CAYOVS010000015.1:11332-15196 GCA_964407445.1 uncultured Peptococcaceae bacterium | reverse complement strand
GTCCCCCGGGTCGCAGCCCAACGGCAGCGGCCCCGATTTGCGTTTCACCGCCGACAGCATCCTCTTGGAAAACGGCCCCACCTTGTCCGGGGCAGCGGCCCAGTGGCGGCGGGACTTTTTGGCGGATCGCTATGCCGCCTGGTATCGGCTGGGCTTTGGCTCCAAAGCGGACTGGTTCAGCCCCGGGCTGACCTTTCTCTGGCAGGTGGCGGCCGCCTTCACCCAGGCGCTGACCGGCCTGCCGGAGCTGTCGCTGCTACGGCAACAGGCACAGCCAAAGCTATCGGCGGAGCAAGAAACAGCGCTGCTGGGCGGCCTGCCCTACTGCCCCGGCTGGGAGCTGGTGGATGGGGACTGGCTAAACCGCCAATGGCGTCGTTTGCAGCAGGTGTTTTGCCGGGAGCTGACCGCTTGGGACGGCACAGTGGACGCCTATTTTGCCCGCTATCAATCTCTGCTGAAAACGCCGGAGCGGATTTTCTTTCATCTGGTAGAAAACCGCCAGGGAGAGCAGCCCTTTGCCTTTTTGGCCACCTATGCCACCGTAGAGCAGGAGCAGGTGCGCCACTTGCCGCTGCGCCATGCCCTGGAGCAATACCGGGAGCAGCCCCAAAAGCTGCTAGAGCTGCTGGGCTGTCTCAACCAAGCAGCCGAAAAAAGCCCTTGGCTGGCACAGGTGATGGAAAGCGGCGAGCTGTTCCATCCGCTGGCGCTTTCCGCCGGAGAGGCCTTCTCCTTTTTGGAGGAGATCCCCCGTTTGCGCAAGGCCGGCATCCTCTGCCGGGTGCCGGATTGGTGGCGCAAAAAAACATCCCGGCTTAGCGCCGGGATCACCATTGGCGGCAAAAAGCAATCTTTGCTCAATATGCACGCCCTGCTGGAATGGAAACCGGAGCTGCGATTGGACGGAGAACCGCTGACCCGGGAGGAAATCCAAGCCCTGCTCAACCAAAGTGAAGGGCTGGTGCTGCTCAAGGGAAAATGGGTAGAGGTGGATCACCGGCGTCTGCAACAGCTGCTGCTTTGGTGCAGTCAGGTAGAGGCGCAAGGCCCCATCCCCCTGGCACAGGCGCTGGCGCTGGAACCACCGGGGCCTGCGGGCGAACCGGCGGAGATCCGCCACAGCGACTGGCTGCGGCAGCTTCTGGACAAGCTGCGGCAGCCCCAAAGCATCGCGCCGCCGCCGCTGCCCGCCACCTTCTGCGGCACCCTGCGCCCCTATCAGCAAAGCGGCTACGCCTGGCTTTGCTATATGGATACGCTGGGACTGGGCGGCTGTTTGGCCGACGATATGGGGCTGGGTAAAACCATCCAAACCCTGGCCTTTCTGGCGGTGCTGGCGCAAAGGCCGGGCAGCCGGGCACTGCTGATCGCCCCCGCCTCGCTGCTGGGCAACTGGCAGCGGGAAATTGAGCGGTTTGCGCCGGGGCTTTCCTACCAAATCTTTCATGGCCAGCGAGCCAAAACCATGGATTGGCACAACGGGGAGCAGCCCTTTTTAACCGTCACCACCTACGGCATGGCCGGGCGGCTGACGGAGAGCGGCCCTTGGGATACGCTGATTTTGGATGAAGCGCAAGCCATCAAAAACCCCGCCACCCACCAAGCCAAAAGCATCAAGGCCATCCCCTGTCGCAGCCGTTTGGCGCTGACCGGCACCCCCATCGAAAACAATCTAGGCGAGCTGTGGTCGCTGTTTGATTTTCTCGATCCGGGTCTGCTAGGCAGCAGGCAGGAATTTGCCGGGTACACCGCCCGCCTTGCCGCACAGGGTCAAGGCTATAGCCGCCTGCGCACCCAGATCAGCCCTTTTTTGCTGCGGCGGCTCAAAACCGACAAGAGCATCATCGCCGATCTGCCGGAAAAGCTGGAGTTTGACGATTACGCTCCGCTCTGCAAAAAGCAGCTGCTCCTCTACCGGCAGGTAGTGGAGGAGCTGGAAGCCGCGCTGCGACATGCGGAGGGGATCGCCCGCAAAGGGCTGGTGCTGTCCACCATCCTCAAGCTCAAGCAAATCTGCAATCATCCCGACCAATATTTGGGGCTGCACACCTTTGCCCCGGAGGAAAGCGGCAAGCTACAGCTGCTGACCCAGCTTTGCCAGACCATCTACCAAAAGCGAGAGCGGGTGCTGATCTTCAGCCAGTTTCGCGAGATGTGCGTGCCGCTGCACCGCTATTTGACGGAG
Source organism: uncultured Peptococcaceae bacterium (assembly GCA_964407445.1). Taxonomy (GTDB): domain Bacteria; phylum Bacillota; class Dehalobacteriia; order UBA4068; family UBA4068; genus JAILCQ01. The sequence continues at coordinate 13,008 of CAYOVS010000015.1, read as the reverse complement.
CAATTTGGCTGCCCCGGCCTGCTGCTGCACGGCGGCGTATCCCCCCAAAAGCGCACCCAGCTGGTGGAGGAATTTAACGGCGAGGACTATGTGCCGTTTCTGGTGCTCTCCCTCAAGGCGGGCGGCACCGGGCTCAACCTGACCGCCGCCAATCATGTGATTCATTATGACCGCTGGTGGAACCCGGCGGTGGAAAATCAGGCCTCCGACCGAGCCTTTCGCATCGGCCAGACCAAGGACGTGATGGTGCGCCGCCTGCTTTGCCGGGGCACGGTGGAAGAACGGATCGACGCCATGATCCGGCAAAAAATTGCCTTGGCCGAGGATGTGATCGGCAGCGGCGGCGAAAGCTGGCTCTGTCAGCTCTCCAATCAAGAGCTGCTCCAACTGCTACGCCTGCACTAGGATAGACCGGGCGACACAGCGCAAACCGCGCCCAACGTCCCACCAGCACAAACCGGGCGATACAGCGCAATGTCTCGCCGCACAGACCGGGCGGCACCGCGCCCAATGTCCCACCTACACAGACAGGGCGGCACCGCGCAATGTCTCGCCGGCAAGCCGCAAACATTCCCCCAACGAGAAAGGAGCCGCCACAAAATGAGCGATTTTATCTACTATCCCCCCGCACTGACCAAAGAACAGCTACGGCAAAAAGCTGCCCAAAGCCGCATCGAAGCCTTTCGCCGGGGTGAATCGCTGGCTCCGGTACAGCCCCAAAGCCCCACTAAACCGGCGATCACCTGGTGGGGCAAGGCCTGGTGCGCCAATCTGGAGCAATACGCGGAGTATCGCAATCGTCTTGGCCGGGGCAAAAGCGATTTGCTTTCCGGCGCGGTCATCGACCTGCAAATCAGCGGCGGCAAAATCACCGGGCTGGTGCAGGGCAGCCGCCGCACCCCCTATCTGGTGGAAATCGCCATCCGGCCGCTGGCGCCCCACCGCTATCAAGAGCTGGTCGCCGCCTGCAACCGGCGCATCGAAAATTTGCAGCAGCTGGCTTGCGGCAATTTTCCCAAAGCGTTGCAGCAGGCCTTTACCGATCCGCAAATCGGCCTGTTCCCCGCCCCGCGGCAAATCAAATTTTTCTGCACCTGCCCGGATCAAGCCCAATTTTGCAAGCATGTGGCAGCCGTACTCTATGGCGTAGGCAGCCGTCTGGATGAAAGCCCCTCCCTCTTTTTCACCCTGCGGCAAATTGAGATCGGCCAACTGCTGCAAAACAGCGCAGACCACCGCCTGACCGCCATGATCAAAAACGCCAACCGCCCCAGCCCCCGCATTCTCACTGATTGCGATACCCAAAAGCTGTTTGGGGTCTAACCGGCAACAACCGGGGAAATTTTGGCGTAAAAAGAAACATAAAGAAATTTTATAAAAACTATTGCCAAATCAAACAAAATGCTATATAATATATTTCGTTGTGGATAAACATCTGCACCAACATAAGTCAATTGCATATGCTGATATAGCTCAGTTGGTAGAGCGCATCCTTGGTAAGGATGAGGTCCCCAGTTCGAATCTGGGTATCAGCTCCAAAACAACCCCTGTTTCACGGCAGGGGCTGTTTTTTTGTACACGGTGGCATACCGCAGATGATAAGGATGTGCTCCCCTGTTCCAATCTGGGTATCAGCTCCAAAACAACCCCTGTTTCACGGCAGGGGCTGTTTTTTT
>CAYOVS010000015.1:2066-11232 GCA_964407445.1 uncultured Peptococcaceae bacterium | reverse complement strand
GTACACGGTGGCATACCGCAGATGATAAGGATGTGCTCCCCAGTTCCAATCTGGGTATCTGCTCCAAAACAACCCCAGCAATAGGCGTCTTCGAATAAGAATGTTTTTAAAAGCGGTAGCTATGATGGTTTTCATAGCTACCGCTTTTTGATCTTTGAGGGTTCGGGATACCTCCCGACAAGATGTCATCTTGTCACAGCCAAGCTGTGATTGCTGCAATCATTGATCGATAGTATAATAGAGACAATGTGGCGCAACAGGCCAAAACAGAATTAGGCGTTTCGGAACTATCCGTGGTTGCGGATAAAGGACATTACTCTGCAAAACAATTTGGGCTTTGTGAAGCGGATAGGATTATCGCTTATGCGCCTAAGCCAACCTTACGCAGTGCACCCGATGAACGCTACGCAAAAGACCGATTCATTTATGACCAGCTGACAGACAGTTATCTCTGTCCACGAGTGCTGTTCTAAACCACACAAAAAAACGTGCAACGGCAAAATATGAACAGGAAAACTATGCAAATCCGTCTGTTTGTAAAGACTGTGAAGTCCGTAGCTTGTGTACGCAAGGAAAATACCCAATCATCCAAGAACCAAAGGGACAGTCTGGAGCATAACACGAAATAAGGGCATCGCCGTATTTGTAAACGGCGATGCCCTTAAAACATCCTTCTTTTTTCTGCCAACTAAAGAATGCAAATATAATGCCAGCTTTCGGCGCATTTCACAGATGTAAGATCGCTCACGCGCTCCTCTTGTTGATTTTCCATTTAGCTATTCCGTATTCCTTTACGATTTCTTCCATTGATTTTCCGCTTTCTCTTAATTTTAAGATTTGCGTTTTAAATCCATGGGGGTAATTATATTTCCGCCACATGTTTTGCCTCCAAGTTGGTTTTATTTGCATGATACCTGTTCGCTAAAACCTATTCAGTGGAGTGTTGACGATTGACACATTCTTCATGGAATCGGATACACCGCCGCATCCGCAAGGGGACCAAGGGTTTGATCCAGCAAAAAGGCTTTGACCGTGCAACTCTGGGGCAACGCGGCTGGAACGTTTAGCTCCACTGTGGCCGCAGTGGCACTAGCTCCCACCTGGGTTATTCCCAGCCCCAGCAGCCGTCCATCCGGGGCGTATACAGCAGCCACAACCTGACAGGCAGCCACAGCCCGCAAAGAGAGTTTCACCGTATGCGTTGTCCCGTTGCTTTGCAGTCCCTCTACCGAAACGCTATACTCTACAGGCGCCTGAGGCGGGCCCACATTGATAGGAATCTGAGTCGTAGGTGTAGCAGTGCGCACCCCAGCGGTAGACACCCCGCTAGCATCTTCATTGTGATACATCACATGGGGGAAGGACAGGGTGATGCTGGTCTGCCCTTCCGTCAGCGGCAGTTTTGGCCAAGTAACGTATTTGGTCACATCTCTGGTCAGACCATTGCAGTAGGTGAGCGTGACGATCATTCCAGTGGGATCAAAGCAATCTCCCCCGTAATACCCGGTCTGCTTAGGCGGCGTTGTTACCTCAATTTTTTCGATCCGGCTGCCTAAGGCCATCAAATTCCCGGAATCGTTCTTAAAATAGATTGTGCCATAAGAATCCGCAATGGGACTGCAAATCGCATACTGAGCCTGGTCACCCACAGGGGTGAACAGCACATAAGGGGCAGAAATGGATTTATCGGCGGCTCCTTCCCTATAGTTTTCCACCGTTACATAATCCGCCCCGGTCTGCCCAGACTTATCCCGCAAAACCCGGATCTTGCCCGGCGTATAGTTATCGCAAAAATAAACGTAAGTAAACCCGCTTTGCGCATAGGCGGTAGTCAACAGGCCGCTGGTCTGGGGATAGCCCTGGGTGGGTGCGGAATAGGCGATACGCCAATCGGACAGATCCACCACGGTAATATTATGGCCGGAATAGGGCACAAACTGACTGGCCCCGGACACGCCGATATAGGCGCGGCCATGATACACCACCGGTGTGGAGGTGCTCATAGGGGTGCTGTCAGAGCCGTTATGCAGCGCCAGCGAGCGCAGCGCCGTCAACTTCCAGGCGCCCTCCTGCTGCCGTACCTGCACGCTGTAAAAGCTGCCGCCCTTAGAGGTAAAGTAATAGGCATCGGTCACACTGTCATAGCTGATGGTGCTGCGGATATCCGAGTTTAGGCCATCCGCCCTATCCAGCAACCGGCCAGTCAGCGGATGCAGCAGCAAGAGACTGGAGGACGCGGTTCGATAGCCGTTCTGACCATCGTCCGTACCCACCAACAAAAAATTATCGCAGACAAAGGCTCCCGCCCAGTAAAATCCTCCTGCATGAGCATATGTCCAGGCAGGGATCTTTTCTTCCTGACTTTGCAACGGGTCTTCATCCGCCACCGGCAGACAAACAAAATTGGCGAAAGCAGTCTCCCCCACCCAAAAACCGGTATAAAGATACCCATTGTGTATCGTCAGCGGCGTATTGGGCTGACCGCCCAAGGGATCCCGGTAGAGCCACAGTGATTGCAACGTCTTGGCGTCGAAGGCCTGAATTCTGCCATCAGACAAGGCCACGAACAGCATTCCTTGTGCATAGACCGGCGGAGTAATGGCATAGCTGGAGCGGTCGGCCATATTGCCTTCCGCCACCACCGCCCCTGAGACGGCGTCCACCCGCAACAGCCTGGCGCCGGAGTAAACGATCAAATCCCCATCCACCAAAATAGGGCTGCTTACAGCATTGGCGTCATAGCCCCGGCCAATTCCTTGCGCCCAATACAGGGTAGAATCCGCAGCCACCACTGGGCTTTTAACGCTTACCACCGCATTGTTAGCCTGACCGCAACGAAAATCCGGCCATTCCGCACCCAGATTGGGATCGATCGTTTCATTGACCGCCGCCTGGGTCAGAGACAGTGGAACCGTAACCCGCCCATCCAGAGACAGGATCGGCTGCTCCACATCGCCATCCAGCACCACCGTGCCTTCCGTGGTCAGCGCCAACGTGCCCCGGCGGCCTACATAGCCGTTTAAGGTCAGGGTATACTCATAGACAAAGGATTCGGAAAGGCCGAAGACGCCGCTTTGCTCCGGCCAGACCCGATTGCCGGAAAGCTGCTCCGTAAGGCTAAGCAGTCCCTCCGTGGGCTGCAGAACAAAATCCACCTGCAACGGCGCAGCTTTTTCTATCTGTAGCGTATAGGTGGTGACAAGTGTCTGATCATAGCTGTTGGTCACCACGACCCGCACCTGTTCTGCTTCCGCCGAGCCGTTGAGCGCTACTACAAACCCATCCCCTGTGGGGGTTTGCCCGTTGACCTGTACCTGATAGCCCTTACTCTCATCGCCGTAGCGGTACCCTGCGCCGCTGTAAAGCGTGGGCTTTACCGTCAAAGAGGTGGCAGCGGCAGGCACCACCAAAGTGTATTCCAGCACCTTTTTATTATAGCCCAAAACAACGCCGCCCTCCGCCCCGATTTGCTGCAAGGCCTGGGTTTCGCCGTTATAAACCACCTCGAGCCCGGCCAGAGACAGACTGCGCTTGATTTCCACCACATAATCCTGATAATACGTTACATCATCGCTGGCGTCGGTTTGCGAAAGACGGAAGGTCAGCGTATTGCCATAGGCGCTTTGGCCAATGGTAGCATTGGGCAGCATCGTGCCGGTGGTCTTACCGGTGGGCACCGTTTGACTGTTCAGGATGCCGTTGACCGAAGCCGAGCTGCTGATCTTGGTATAATTGGCCTTCACCCCGGCGCTACTGCCCTCCGCCCGTTTTAGCCAAGCGTAAATTGAGGCGTCGCTATCCGGCACAGTAAGCGTATAACGATGACATTCCGGCGAAAAAGCCTGATCCAGAAGATACCCGCCTTTATTCGCCGCCTCTGTACCGGAACCAAAGGCCAGATCGGCCAAACCGTCATCGGTTTTTACATTCACATCAATGGTAGCACCAACACTTTCCTCCAGCGTAAATCTGCGGGTGGCATAATAGCAGCCGTCCCGGGAGGCTACATAGTAATAGGTTTCTCCAGGTACCAGTGTGTAGATATAGAGGACACGCCCCGCATCCAGCTTGGTGGATTTTCCCAGCACCTCGCCGTTGACGTTGGTTACCTGCAGAGAAAGCTGCCGGTCGGTGGTACGAAAGGTGACGGATTGGCCAGCCCCGGGCACGATAGACAAGGTATAGGTGGCGGAAGCCGCTCCCGCGCCCACCTGAATCGTGACCGCCGTCGTTACCGGGCTGCCTTCCAGCATCTCCATAGGCACGCCCACCGACTGACCGGATGTCACTTGCTCTCCGTTGATGGTAATCTGACAATCCGCCGCGAAGGCTGTGGCCGTAAGAAACACGGACTGGATATTGTTTACCACCCGATAGGTATAAGTGAACGCATCATAGGCGAACGCCTGATCCGCCGCCAAAGGTGTTCCCTCCTGATCGGTCAGGGTCAGCGCGGACAAAGAAGGAACCCGCTGCAATTCCAGCCGGTACTCCTGAAATTGCCGAAAACCGTTCCCATCCGCAGCGGCACTGATGCGGTAGGCCACCGTATTGCCCTTGCCGCCGCTGGCCAGCACTCTGGGCGTAGGCGTTGTACGGGAGGAAAACGGCAGCGTTACCTTACAATCCTCCCCGCGAGAATCCACATACAGCGCGCACAAGCTGCCGCCCGGCAGCGTCTGGCTGGGCTCCAGATAAGCATAGATCCCGCCATGAAAACGGTCGGAAATCCGCGCCAGCAAGCAATGCTCCCCGGCGGTGCTGACCGCAAAGGCGGAGGCGGCAAAATTTTCGCCATAATCCCCGGATACCGCCAGCGTCTCACTGTTCAGCCATTCGCCTTCGGGCAAACTGCAGCGGATTTCCGCCGCCCCGGTAACCGTCAGCGCACCGCAAAAACCCGCCCAATCCCGACGCAGCGTAATCTCATACTCCCCGGCCGGCAATTGTAAGCTGCCGTCGCCGTCCTCATCCCGGAATTCCTTGCCGTATTCGCTAACCGCCAGAATCTGCACGCCGCTGTACTGCGCCGGCGTATAGACAATACCCTTTTCATCACAAAAGGCAATGGCATAGGCTTGCGCCTGGTTTTGCCGGTAAGCAGCGATGGCATCGGACAGGGATTGGGTCTGGCGATTGGCAGCCGCTTCATCGATACTGGGCAAAGCGGCCAGGGCAGCCTCGTAGGCCGTCGCAGCGGCGCTTTGTACATCCGCAGGCGCAATCAGATAATCCGCCATAGCCATGACAAGTCCACATAGGGCGGAGGAAGGTTGACCGCTACCGCCCGCAGGCTGCTCGCTGAAGCGCAGAACCGTTACCGTGGATGCCAAGGCATGCAGGTCATACCTGCCATCCTGATCGCTGCGAACATAACTGCCGCTTACGCCGTCCACGGATACCACCCAATCCTCTTCCAGCCCCTCAAACGTATGTCCGCTGGCGGACAAAGCCTGCGCGATCGTCTGCTCCGGGCTGTAAGCCACTCGCTCCGGTGGCACCACCACCTGATCCACAGTTTCTACCAACAAATAAAAGAAGCTGTCCCCCTCACCTGCCAAAGCAGTCGCGGAGCAAAAAATCAGGCTCAAGGCCAGAGCCAACCCAACAATAAGGCCTAGCTGTTTTCCTTTGTCCATTTCGATACCACCTCAAATTTCGCATTTCCGTTAAAAATGACATTTTATCCATTTCAACCAACAGCGACGGAACCATTTGCTCTCCTGTTTCAGCAAAGACAGAACGTCCAGTTGGAAATCTCGGCAATGCTGACGCGCTTCTTCACTGACGGCGTGTCGGCTGAACATCGTCTCCCGGTTCCACAAAGCTGCCTGCCGGTAGCGTTCTGCAAGCGCCGCGTCCCAGTGTTGCTCCACCGCCTGGCACAGAGACAAAGGAGAATTGTTCCCCCGGGCCAGCCCCAGATCTGCCAAAAGCAACATCGTATAGCTAAAGCACCAGCACACCGCATCCCGGGGCGCTGCTGCCAGCAGCAGCTTTTCTCTGGCGTTCAGCCTACGCCGACGGCGCAAAACCAGAAACACCGCCGCTAACAGCAGTAAAAGCAAGGGCAACCCTGCCAACAGCAGCAAATGGGTGAGCGGCGTACCCCGTTCCCAAAAAGTCGGCTCCGGTTGCTCGCCTTCCTCCTGTTCCTCCTGCTCTTGATTCTCCTGCTCCTCCTGGTCTTGGGCTTCCGTTTCGCTGTCCAAAGGCGTTCCTTGCGTATCTTCCAAACCGGCATGACCGTTTTCCTGACTGCCGCTATCCCCATCGCTTAGGCCGCCGTATTCCATCACACCGCTGGTAATGGCGGAATAGCCGGGGGTGACCTCCATAGGGAGCCAACCCAAGCCGTCCTGATACACCTCCACCCAGGCGTGGGCATCGTCTGCGCCCAGAGGGATCGCCGCCCCATCCCCAAACTGTTGGGCTGTCTCCAAAGAAAGCAGATACCCCTCCGCATAGCGCGCCGGCACACCGTAATAACGCAGAGCCAGCGTCACTAGGGTAGCATATTTCACATCTTGAGACAAGCCAACCCGGGAGAGCAACACCGTCATAGGCGAATCTTCCTCCGCCTTCTGCTTCAGGGCTTGTTCCAGATCATTATCCATAAAGAGACGCAGACAATCCGCCGCCGCCTCTTTGCTCAATCCTTCCCGGCCACCGTATTCCTGACAATACGGATCCTGTAACGGCGCCAACCAATCCAAAGCAAACTGCGGCAAAGCCAAATCATTTTCATAGACAAACTGCCTGTAGTTCTTCTCGTTGATCCGGTATTGCAAAACCTGTGGCGCATCGCTTTCCTCCAACAGGCCCAGGGCGTCTACAAACAAAGAGGCGGCAGCGTAAACGTTCTCATAGGCATATGACCGCTGGCCGTGCCAACCACCTGCCAGCAGCGTGGAGCTTTGCAGCTCCCTTTCCGCAGGTAGCAGACTATTCTCCCCCGCAAGCAGACCGTAGGGTGTATATAGATAGCGGGAACAGGCTGCCGTATTTTCTACCTGCAGTGCGTTGGTCTCCAAAGCAGTTCCGGTCTCCTGCGCCAGTAGCGCGGCCACCTGGGCAAACTGCGTTTGGGGATAAAAGCCCTCCTGATGCAGCCAATACAGCAAGGAAGAATACTCCGCTAAGGTTTCCCCGGACAGGGGCCGCCAGCCTTCCTCGTCAAAAACATCGCCTACAAAACCCCGCAGGTACACCGCTTCCTTCTTTTCTAGGGTAACGGTAAGCAGGGTACCGTCTCCTCCTGGCGGCGTCACTGAAAAATTACCTTCCGGCAAGGCCCTCCCGTCCGGTTCATAACGAAGCTGATGTACCATCTCAGACAAGCTTTGACTGGCGTTTTGCAATAGGGATTGTGACAGCACCGCAAACGCCGCGCCGCCAATAAGCACTGCCAAAACCAGAGACGGCAACAACACTCCCAAAACAGCCCGGCCATTGCCGGCAACCTGTGCGGCCAACAACAACAGCAGGCTGACCGCCAGTGCCAGCAACCAGCCGTTGGGCGCGGGATGCAGCAGGATCACCCCGGCCAGAAACCCCAGCGTCACTAGGCAAACCGTTTGCAGACGGCAGCGAACCGCCACCCAAGAGGCCAGCACGGCCAAAGGAACGGCGATCACCGCCGCCGCCAGCAGACGACAAAAAACCATATCCCCGGGAGCCGCCGTCACCGTCAACGGTAAATACAATCTGCCGCTGGATCGGGTGAACGCCTGCGCTGCATCGTTGAAAAAAAGACTCAGGCCGTCCGCCAGGCGAGGCCAAAAAAGTAGCGCAAGAAGCAATGTTGCAGCCAAAACAGGCAGGCAGACCCGGGACGCCCGTCCCCGGCAGGAACAAACCGCAATCAGCGCGCAAAGCAACAGCCCCAAAGGCAGGGCAACCAGTAAGAGAGTCTCATCGCAAGTAAATAACCAGCGCAGAACACCCAATATACATACAAACAGGGAACCGGCGCTGGCAAAGCGAACGACAACCTCCGATGCAGAGGCGATAACGCTACTGTTTTTCTCCCCTTGCCTCCCAAAGGGCAAAACAGAAATACCGGTTATTTCATTTCTCTTTTTCCCTTTATATTTCAAGCTCCAAAAGCTCCCTTCGATAATCCGCACAGCTAAAGCGGATCAAATTCATACCATCTCGTTCTTGACGACCAGAAGCCCCGGCACAAAGCAGCACCGTGACGCGTCCCAGCCGCTGCAATTCCACGGCTGCTTTTTCGTCCTCCGCCATATACAGGATATGGGAATACACCGCTTCGCCAACCGTCCGCAGGAGCAGTTCCGCCCCCGACTGATCGCCCTGCCGTCCTTTTGCTGCCAGCAGACGGGGCAACACGTCCACCAAATTATCCATATCACGCACCTCCCCAATGGGACAAAGACCATTTTCCGTATCGTTCCAGGCCAAAGTAAAGGAATATCCCTCGTTTAACAAAGCCTGCGCCACGGAGACCAGCACCTCAGCCTGGGCGTCCGTGCGTTGCGAGTCTACCGGAGCCGTCAAATTGCGTTCCCAAAACAGCACCACCGAACGGCTGATGGGCAGGGACGGATCCCGTACAATCAATCGCTGGAGCTTGCTGGTCAGCTTCCAGTGCACCTGACGCGGAGCGTCCCCCTCCGTATATTCCCGAATCTGAAAAGGCTCGGAGAGATCATATCCCGGCCGCTCCTGGGAATACACCAAACTGTCATCCGGACAATTAGCATCCGCCGCTACGCAGACGCGCAGCGGAAAGGTATCGGGCAGTACCGTGGCAGCCGTGCTACAGCCTAGAGGGCTGCTTACCGGAAACAAGCCAAAGCAATCATACAGCACCGCCCGCCTTACGCGCACCAACAGGCGACCGCAATAGGCACTGCCCAGCGTGGCGGTAAGTTCTGTTTCGCCCCGGGGTGGCAGACAACCCCACAGCTTCAACACCTCCACCGCGCCGGTGAGGCAATTTTCCACCTCCAGCCGGCAACACAGGCGGCAGACAGGCAGCAGCGACCCGTTGCGACAACGCAGGCGCAACTGCTTTTGCTCTCCCTTGCCAAAGGTGGGCTCCAGCAAAAGCAGGCCGCTGATACGCCGGGCCGCCAACAGATTCAGAGGTAAGTATAGCAGGGGCAGCACAACCAAGACGATTGCCGTGGCCAGCGCC
>CAYOVS010000015.1:0-2056 GCA_964407445.1 uncultured Peptococcaceae bacterium | reverse complement strand
AGCGCCCCCTTTGCCCCAAGGACAAGAGCTATACCGGTAAAGCAGACCAATAAGAGCGCCCAGGTGATGCGTATCGTTGCCATTTTTCCGCTCCCATCTATAAACTGCGCAGGGCTGGCATGGGAACACGTGCCAACACCTCTTGCAATACATGGCCAGTGGTTTCTTCGATCATCCTGCCCCTGGTATTGAGCAACAGGCGATGCCCCCAAACGTCGCCAGCCACGGCAACCACATCCTCCGGGGTAACATAATCTCGCTGCTCCACATAAGCCAGAGCCTTGGCCATACGACAAAGGGCTAAAGCGCCGCGGGGGCTGATCCCCAATTGAACCATAGGATGTTCCCGGGTAGCCTGTGCTAGGCCAGCGATATACGCATATACGGCATCCGCCACGTTCACCGCAGCAGCCTGCGCGATCATCTCCTGCAGTTCCTGTCCGTTGGTTACGGGACTGACTCTATCCAGAGGATTTTGTGTATGCCGATCCCGCATGATATCCACTTGATTGTTTAGATCAGGATACCCCATGCTCAGACGGATTAAAAAACGGTCCAACTGGGAACTAGGCAGCATTTGCGTACCTGCCGAGCCTACCGGGTTCTGGGTAGCCAGCACCAGAAAAGGCTTGGGCAGATCATAGGTAACGCCATCAACGGTCACATGGTGCTCTTCCATAGCCTCCAGTAAAGCGGATTGGGTTTTGCTGGAGGTGCGGTTGATCTCATCCGCTAACAGCAGATTGGTCATGACCGCACCTGGCTTATAGACAAAATTTTGCCGTTCCCGATCAAAAATGGAAAAACCGATCACATCAGAGGGCATAGTATCCGAAGTAAACTGCACCCGCCGGGTGGATAGCCCCAAAACCTTAGCAAACGTGATGGCCAGGGTAGTTTTGCCCACCCCCGGCACATCCTCCATTAATACATGCCCCGAAGCCAGCACCGCCATGAGTACTTTGGCGATCACCTGTTCTTTGCCGATCACAACCTTACCTACTTCTTGCAGAATCGAATTGGTTTTTTGTTCCATGAATCTATGCCCAGACCTTTCTTTTAGATTATTGACTGGTAATGATAAAACGTTCCCCCGCCAGACAGTCAGACCTGACCGCCCAGATCCTTCTCATCCGGATTTTCCTCAACGGGAGGTGCGTAATCCGGGTCGGCGGCGCCGCACTCCTCGCAGCGACCATCCACATAATGATGATACTGGTCAAAAACCCCGTCTTCTTCAAAGTGCAGACCACACTGGGAACACTGGTAGACCAGCCGCAGGCAGGTGCATTTTCCTGTCTCTAGCTCCAAACTGCCATGGCAACCGTCACTCAAACCATGAACGGCATCGCAAACAGAACAAACCCAATAGCCGTTGCTATACACAAACGCATGCGGCTCCCTGCTTTCTTCAATCTCCTGACCGCAATCCAGGCACAGGCAATAATGCTCGCCGCTACCGTAGTACCAAGTATTACCGGCACGGTGACCGGTAGCTGGACTGTCCTCCGTCCTGACTGCACCGCAATCCGCACAAGCCTCCGTTTTTGTTCCCGGCGCCAGGCAGGTGGCGGTATTTTCCTTCAGCGCCCAGTGATGTTCTTCGCTACGCATATGCTTGCAATGGGCGCAGACAAGGCTATGATGGGTGCCATCACCGGAATCTTGACATTGAAAATCATGCTCCACCGCCTCTCCCACCATCTCATGGCAAGTATCGCAAATTTCCGCGCAAAAGGCGTCATCCTGCAATACCCAAGCGGTATGCGTATGGGGACAAGCCTGCTCCAGACCACAGCAGGCACAAATATATTTTATCCCGCCACCTTCCAAGGAAGTCTCCCGCCATTGATGATCCACCTGCCAAGAACCGTTGCGGCAGGTGACGCAATACCCAACACTACTGCCGTAGCCTCGCTGGCCGCTGCCTACATCCCAGCCAAAGGCCAGCGTATAGCGGAGGCTCAGGGAGTCCCCATCCTTTAAATAGTAGTTGGCCATAGACAGCCCAGGATAAGAACCGTTGACCGCATACATCCAACCGGAGCCCATAGTA
>CAYOVS010000014.1:9338-15401 GCA_964407445.1 uncultured Peptococcaceae bacterium | reverse complement strand
GAAAGAGAGGAACTTTCTTGATCGAAATATTCGCAACAACCTTCACAAAATCGCTGGTATACAATAATGATATGGCCAAAGGAAAAGACGCTCCCATGCAGGCAGCGCCTTTCTTTTAGCGAATTAACGTCTCAAACCGAGGCTGGTAATGATCTTCCGATAGCGGTCGATGTCTTTGGCTTTCAGGTAATTCAAAAGACTGCGGCGACGGCCAACCATTTTCAGCAAACCGCGCCGACTATGAAAGTCTTTTTTATGCACCTTCAAATGCTCGGTAAGATGATTGATTTGATAGGAAAGAATGGCGATCTGCACCTCGGGAGAACCGGTATCTCCTTCGTGAATGCAATATTTTTCAATAATTTTCTGTTTTACAGCAGCGTCCATCATAAGCACCTCCTTTAAATAGTAGATACGCCCATGTCCGCGAAAGCGCCGGAGTAGCGCAAATCCCAGGCAGGGTTTTCAAACACAGCGTTTTTATTATACACTATATAATTGGTTTTGGCAAGTGGCAATCCGTCGCCAAATCGTGCAAAAATCGCCGCGCCTGTTGGCTGTCCCGGTCGATCTGCTGCTGCAGCTGTTCCATACTCGTATACCGCTTTTCCGGCCGCAGAAAATGGCCAAAAAAGACTTGCAGCGTCTCACCATACAAATTCAGCTCCGTGTCGAAAAGATGGGCTTCGACCAGCGGTTCTTTTTCCCCACCAATGGTGGGCTTGTAACCAAAATTGACCACCCCGTCATAGGTTTTATCCTGATGGACAATACGCGCAGCATATACGCCCAGAGGCGGCAAAGCCAAGCCCTTTTCCGGCAGCAAATTAGCGGTGGGAAAACCAATGGTGCGCCCCAGCTGATTGCCAAAGATCACCGTCCCCTCCAGGGTATACCAGTAGCCCAGCATTTCGTTGACCGCTTCCAGCTCTCCTGCGGCCAACCTGGTGCGGATTGCCGTAGAGGAAACCGCACCCGCCGCAGAAGAAACCTCGCCGATGATGCGCACCTCTACTCCGGCGGCCTGACCCAATTGGCGCAGGATTTCCGCCGTACCATACCCATGAGCGGCAAAGGTAAAATTATAACCTACAGTAATGCTGCGCGCTTGCAGCTTATCCTGCAAAATCGCCGCAAAAAACTGCTCCGGGGAAGCGTTCATCAAATGACGATCAAAAGGCAGCGCGATCAATTCGTCGGCTCCGTACACATCACAAATCAGCCGCCGCTTTTGGTCAGGGCTGTTCAGCAATGGCGGAGCCTGACCGCAAATCACTTGCAGCGGATGGGGTTCAAAGGTCAGCGCGGCAGTGGTGCCGCCATAGCGCTTCTTTTGCGCAGCCAAATCTTCCAGCAGGGCTTTATGCCCCAGATGCACCCCATCAAAATTGCCGATTGCCACTGCCGCAAACCCCTTGGGTTTGGGCGGCGGCGCGGCGGACAGCACCTTCTTTGGCTGCAAGATGCCGCTACCATCCTCCTGCGCTGTCAGCGAAGCCAAGGCCAGCAAGCGGCCGTCAGCGTCCTCCACCCTACCCAGAGAAAAAGGCGCTCCGGCAACAGGCAGATACAGGGGATTGCCATATAAGATTGTATCCCGCTCCTGCTCGTCCACCCGGTATACCGGCCAACGAGAGAGCGGATACTGCACCGGCAGCAAAAAAGAGGTGTCGCCGACCTCCAGCATTTGGCGGATCTGCTCCTCGTTATAGGCTTGCGCCAGGGCAAAATCCCCCACGCGGGTACGGGTCAGGCGGCAAATATGGCCGCCCACGCCCAGCAGCTGCCCCAGATCATGGGCCAGCGAGCGCACATAGACCCCTTTGCCGCAGCAAACTTCCACCTCTGCATAGGCCTGTACACCGGGGCGAAACTCCACCAGCCGCAAACCGTCAATATGCACCGGCCGGGGCTCCATAGTCACTTCTTCTCCCCGGCGCAGCCGCTTATAGGCAGGCACGCCTCCCTGCTTCAGCGCGGACACTGCAGGCGGCGTTTGCAAAATATCCCCGATAAACCGGGGCAGCAAAGCCTCTATCTGCGCCGCCCGCAGCGGGGAAGCATCTGCCCGGGCAAGCACCTCTCCGGCGCCGTCATAGCTGTCTGTTTCCACACCAAAAACGATCCCGGCCACATACTGTTTGCCATCGGCGGTAACATAATCCGCCAATCGGGTAGCAGCGCCAAGGGCGATAGGCAACACCCCGTCTGCCGCCGGATCCAAGGTGCCGCAATGTCCTGCCTTCACATGAAAAAGCCGTCTCATTGCTGCGACGGCGTTTTGGGAGGAGGGTCCTTTGCTTTTATTAAAATTAATAAAACCTTCCATATCGTTTCCAACCTAAATGTACTAAAGTCAAAGCCACTTGTGGCGGCCCTGCTATTTCTGCGCAGCCAACTGCGCCAGATACGCTTCCACCGCCTGTAGCACCACAGGCGCCTGCTGTGCCAGCGTCCCCGGCAAACGGCAGCCTGCCGCCTGCATATGACCGCCCCCACCCAAGTTTTGCGCCAATTGATCCACCCGGTAACCGCTGCGGCAGCGCAGGCTAACTTTTAGATAGCCGTCATACTCTTCCAGAAGCAAACCCAACTGCACCCCGGCGGTGCTTAGCGTAAAATTAACAATATCGCTAGCATCATCGGCTCCTGCCGCTGCAAAATCTGCCCGGTCGAGCCAACTATAACAAAATTTTCCGTCCAGTCGGTATTGCAAATGGTTTAACGCAGCAGAAAGCAACTGCATATTGGCCCGGCTGCGGCTTTCGTACAGGCGAATTCGAATCTGCTCGATATCTACCAAAGGACGCAGCCACGCCGCCTGTGCCAAGGTGCGCTCCCCGGTATTGGTAAAGCGAAAACAGCCGGTATCCCCCACCAAAGCCGTATACAAAGCGGTAGCCACTTCTTTGGTGGGGGGTATGGCGGCCTGCTGCAATAATGCGGCCACAATTTCGCCGCAGGCCGCAGCATCTGACTCGATCAGAGTAATTTCCCCTTGAAAGCGTGTACGTTGGTGGTGATCGATGCAGGAAACAGGTGTATTTTCCGTTAAATAGGCTTCCAGCCAACGGCCAGTACGGTTGAGAGAGCAACAATCTACATACAGCACAGCCTTGGGCTGAAAATCAATCTGTTGCGGACGCACCACCGCAGAAAGCTGCGGCAAAAAATCCAGATAAGCAGCAGGCTGATCCTCCGTTACCATACGCCAGTTTTTCTCTTTTCCGCCAAATGCCAGATATAAGCCAAGCAGTGAGCCCAAACAGTCGCTGTCCGGCTCATTATGCCCCACCAGCAGCAAATCCGTCTGCTGCTCCAGCATATGGATCATCCGCTCATAGAGCTGATTTGTCATTCTTTGTAAGTTCCTTCCGCAGGCTCGGTACGGCCAATTGCCGCCTCTTCATCCGCCTTGATTTGTTTTTCGATGATTTCCATCATCTTGATGCCATAGGCGATGCTTTGATCCACATGGAAATACAGCTCCGGCACCATTCTGGTTTTTAGTCTTTTACCCAGCTCCCGGCGAATATAGCCCTTAGCTTTTTCCAGGGCCTTGATGATTTCTTTTTCCTCCGTTTGGTTGCCGGCCATAGGGCTGAAATGAATTTTGGCCGCGCAGCCATCGGGAGCAATGTCTACAGAAACCACGGACAAGCCATCCAGCCGGGGATCTTTGATCTCCCGGCTGATAATGGCAGCGATTTCTTTTTGTATTTCTCCGGAAAGCCGTCCTACTCGATAACTTACCATCTTTAAAATCTTTTCCTCCAATTTCCATCGAAAACCATGCACAATTATGCCTGTCTTGTTGCTTTTCCAATGCTAGCTTTCGCATTTTTTCGCAACAATATGCTTACAGCTCTCTTTTGATCGCTTCCATAATAAAAGCTTCCAAAACATCGCCTTCCTTGATATCGTTAAAGTTCTCCAAGCCGATACCGCATTCAAACCCCTGCAAAACCTCTTTGGCATCGTCCTTAAAGCGTTTCAGGCTGTCGATTTTATCCTCTGCTATAACAACATTGTTACGGATCACCCGGATTTGTGCATTTCTGGTAACTTTGCCGTGGGTAATATAGGAACCGGCTACCATTCCGGCTTTAGGCACCTTAAAGACCATCCGCACCTCGGCATGACCGAGGATCGTTTCTTTATACTCCGGCGCCAACAAACCGCTCATAGCCTTTTTGATATCCTCCAGAGCATCGTAAATTACCCGATACAGGCGGATATCCACGTTTTCCGTCTCGGCAGCAACTCTGGCTGCCGGCGGGGCAACGATATTGAAGCCCAAAATGATCGCATTGGAGGCCGCAGCCAGCATCACGTCGCTTTCGGAAATCCCGCCAACGCCGGAATGGATCACATTGACCTTTACCTCGTCGGTGTTCAGCTTATACAAGCTTTGGGTCAGCGCCTCCACAGAACCCTGTACATCGGCCTTGACCACCAGGTTCAGCTCTTGAATCTCGCCTTCGGCGATTTGCTTGAACAAATCATCCAAGCTGACTCGGGCTGTTTTATGCAGCTCTTCTTCCCGCTTCTTGGTTTGCTGGCGAGCCGCTACCGCCCGGGCGTCCTTTTCGTCCTTTACCGCCACAAAAACCTCGCCTGCCGGCGGCACATCGGAAAAGCCCAGCACTTCAACAGGCATGGAAGGCCCGGCATGCCGCACCTTGCTGCCCTTATCATCGTTCATTGCCCGCACCTTACCAAACACGGCGCCGGCCAAAATTGTATCACCGGCATGAAGCGTACCCTTTTGCACCAGCAAGGTGGCAATGGGGCCTCTGTTTTTATCCAGCTTTGCTTCCACAACCGTACCTCTGGCCTGACGGTCGGGGTTCGCCTTCAGCTCCGCCACATCCGCCACCAGCAGGATCATTTCCAGCAGGCCTTCCAGATTGAGACGGGCTTTGGCGGAAACTTCCACCATCACCGTATCACCGCCCCATTCCTCGGAAACCAGACCTTGCTCTGTCAATTCTTGTCTTACCCGATCCGGATTGGCGCCGGGCTTATCAATTTTATTGATGGCAATAATGACGGGCACACCGGCAGCCTTGGAGTGGTTGATGGCCTCAATGGTTTGTGGCATCACGCCATCGTCCGCCGCCACCACAATAATGGCGATATCCGTTACCTGCGCACCTCTGGCCCGCATTGCCGTAAAGGCTTCATGCCCCGGGGTGTCCAGGAAGGTGATCTTTCTGCCCTTGATTTCTACCTGATAGGCGCCGATATGCTGGGTAATCCCCCCGGCTTCGGTGCTGATCACGTTGGTATGACGAATCGCATCCAGTAAAGAGGTTTTGCCGTGATCCACGTGACCCATGATGGTGACCACAGGCGGACGCTCCACCATATCGCCATCATCATCCAAAACGTCTTCCATAATTTCGGCAATTTTATCGGCCTTGACTTCTACAGTAACACCAAATTCTTCGGCCAGTAAAATCGCGGTATCCGCATCCAGTTCCTGATTGATGGTGGCCATAATCCCCATGGTAAACAGCTTCTTGATAATTTCCCCGGCTGTTTTGCCCATGGTTTTGGCCAGCTCGCCTAAAACAACGGTTTCGCCGATAGTGATTTTCTTCGGGGTTACCGGCGGCATGATCGCTTTAGCTTCCTTTTTCCCTCTGGTATCCTTGCGGCCACCCTTGCCGTTTTTGCTAAAGCCTTTGTTGCCCCGCTGTTTTTCTACAGCGGAAGCCTTTTCAAAGACCATATCCTTTACAAAAACTTTCTTGTTGGCAGGACGATAATTGGTAGACGGCTTCTCCAGTACCGGCGCCAAAACATCGCCTGTCGCACCATGCTTATCGGTTTTATTGCCTTGGGGACGTTTATTCTGCCCGCCTTGTCCGGCAGGCGCGTCTTTGCGATAGCCACCCTGACCAGTTTGGCCGCCTTGGCCGCGATAGCCGCCCTGGCCACCCTGACCGGTTTGACCACCCTGGCCGCGATAGCCGCCCTGGCCACCCTGACCGGTTTGACCACCCTGGCCGCGATAGCCGCCCTGGCCACCCTGACCAGTTTGACCACCCTGACCGC
>CAYOVS010000014.1:5648-9238 GCA_964407445.1 uncultured Peptococcaceae bacterium | reverse complement strand
GCCCTGGCCACCCTGCCCGGTTTGACCGCCCTGGCCGCGATAGCCGCCCTGGCCGCCTTGGCCAGTTTGACCGCCCTGACCGCGATAGCCGCCCTGACCGGTTTGACCGGTTTGACTGCCCTGGCCGCGATAGCCGCCCTGACCGGTTTGACCGGTTTGACTGCCCTGGCCGCGATAGCCGCCCTGACTGCCTTGACCGGTTTGACCGGTTTGACCGGTGGGCGTACTTTGTCCCGGTTGTGCGGTCTGGTTGCTCTGCCCACTCTGGCCGCGATAACCCCCTTGACCGCTTTGGCCACGATAACCACCTTGGCCAGTTTGACCGCCTTGACCGCGGTAGCCGCCTTGACCGGTTTGACCGCCTTGACCGCGGTAGCCGCCTTGACTGCTGCTTTGGCCACCTTGACCACGATAGCCGCCCTGACCGCTTTGACCGCCTTGACCGCGGTAGCCGCTCTGATTGTTTTGATTGCTGCTGGCACTATTGGCGCTCTGCTCCGTCGCAGCCGGTTTTGCGGGGGCAACCGCTTTTTCCGGTGCAGCCGTTCCGGCAGAAGTCCCAGTATTGTGATCCGTATCGGCAACAGCTTTGTCGGCTGCCGTTGCGTTCGTTGCCGTTTTTGCGTTTTCTACCGTGGCTGCCAGTTTGCCATGCTCACCACTACCATTGCTTTCACTCACTATCTTCTTCTCCATCCCTATTGGCTCGGTTGTCTTCTGCGGCGCGGCTTTTACCGTTTCTTTTTCAGTTACCGTTTCCTTGACAACAACCGATGGTATTTTTTCCGAAGCCGCAACAGCGGCAGGGGCTTCCGCCACAGCGGCGGGGGGTGCTTTCTTTTCTGTAGCCGGGGGAATGGTTTGCTGGGCTGAAGCAGGCTTTTCCGCCAGAGGAACCTTTTCTGGGGCAGGCGCAGCAACAGCCTGCGGTTCATCCACCGTTTTTTCCTGTTCAATCACAGCTTTTGGTATACGCTTGACCCTCGGTACAAAACCCTCGGGAGCAGCCTCCGCTACGCTGCCTTTGCCGGAACCGGCCAAAGCACTGCGCACAACCTCCGCCTCGTTTTCGCTGATGGAGCTCATGTGACTTTTGACGTCAACGCCCATCTTATGCAGCTTGCGGACAACATCCTTGCTTTCTACCGACAGTTCCTTGGCCAACTCGTATATCTTTACTCTTGCCAAACAAACCAACTCCTTAACCCTGTTTCGCTTCATATATTAAAAATGTGAAAACGTTTTTAGTATAGCGGTAGCCAAACCTTGATCCAGCACCGCCGCCGCCCCTCGGCGGCTTTTTCCCACAACTCTGCCCAACTCGTATTTATCCCGCCAGTACACCACCGGCACATTGCTGCTCCGGGCGGCTTCGGCAAACTCCTGCCGCAGCTTCTCGGCGGTATCCGCCGCCAAAACCAGCAAAAAAGCCTTGCCCTGCTTTAGCGCGTTCATCGCTGCTGCGTCGCCGGCCGCCAGCTTTGCCGATTTTTGGGCAATCCCCAAATACCCGGCTGCTTTCGTTTCCTGTTCCGGAGCATAGGCAATGGTAATTTGTTCTTCTGGAGAAAATTTATCCATATTATTACGATTCTTTCGTTGTTTCTGCGGTTTCCGGTGCATCTTGGGAAATTTTATCCAGCTGCAGCCACAATTCCTCTGGGATTTTGACCTTCAAAGCTCTTTCCATAATCTTTCCTTTTGCAGCTTTTTTTAAACAAACCGGATTGGGACAAATATACGCGCCCCGGCCAGCCATCTTGCCGCTGGCGTCCAATAGCGTTTCCCCTTCTGGGGTGCGCACAATACGCAGCAATTGTCGCTTATCCTTCATTTCCCGGCAGGCCACGCACATTCGTTCCGGTTTGTTTTTAGCCTGAGCCATGCTATCCCCTCCTGCTGACCGGTTTATCGCTTATTGCCCCGCAATAATTATGCTTCGGTTACTTGGGTTTCCATCTGTTCTGCGTCAGCTACCGTGGGTTCGGCGTCAGCTACCATCTGTTCAGCATCAGCTACCGCAGATGCAGCCTCTGTTGCAGGTGCCGCTTCTGCCGCTTGGGCAGCGGCTTCCTGCTTTTGCCGCTCTGACGCTTCCAGCTCCGCCATTTGGCTTTCGCTCTTGATATCGATTTTCCAGCCGGTCAGCCGGGCAGCCAAACGGGCGTTTTGCCCCTCCTTGCCGATGGCCAAAGAAAGCTGAAAATCGGGAACCACCACTCTGGTAAATTTTTCCGACTCGTCAATTTCCACAGAAACGCATTTGGCGGGAGACAAAGCATTGCTCACATAAACCGCCGGGTTTTCGTCCCAGCGAATCACTTCGATCTTTTCGCCGGATAATTCGTTGACTACCGACTGCACCCGCATCCCCTTGGAACCAACGCAGGCGCCCACCGGGTCTACATTGTCGTTTTTACTGTATACCGCGATTTTGGAGCGCCAACCGGGCTCTCTGACCACGGATTTGATTTCCACCGTGCCATCGGCAATTTCCGGCACTTCCCGTTCCAGCAGGCATTTGAGCAAGCCGGGATGGGTGCGGGAAACCATGATCTGCGGCCCTTTGGTGGTACGTCTGACTTCCAAAATATACACCTTGATCCGTTCGCCCGGATAATAGGTCTCCCGGGGGATCTGCTCGGAAGGCGCCAACAAGGCTTCGGTTTTATCCAGGTCAATATAAATATTGCGCCCCTCTATCCGCAGTACAGTTGCGGTAATAATATCATCCTTGCGGGTGGCATATTGATCGTAGACCAAATTGCGCTCCGCTTCGCGAATCCGCTGCACCACCACATGCTTGGCCGTTTGCGCAGCAATCCGGCCAAAAGAACGGGGCGTAACCTCGGATTCAAAAACATCGTCCACTTCAAAATCGGGATCAAACTCCCGGGCTTCTGCAAGAGAGATTTCCGCCCGTTCGTCGGTCACCTCTTCCACAACGGTTTTCCGGTATAGCACATGGATATCGCCATTGCCTTTATTGATCTCCACCCTGACGTTCTGAGAAGAACCGTAATGCTTTTTGTAAGCAGAAATCAAAGCCACTTCAATTGCCTCCAGCAGCACGTCGGCCTGGATTCCCCGCTCTTTTTCCAGATCTTTCAGAGCTTCGATAAATTCGATATTCATGTTATTTCTCTCCTTATTAAATTGCAACTCTACTATCCATTAAACTAAAACGCAACGGTCAAATGCACCTTTGCCACCTTATCCAGCGGAAAAGACATTTGTCCTTGGTTGTTTTCAATTATAACTACATCATCTTGCAAGCCGATCAGCTTGCCCTGATATTCTTTTTGCCCTTGTTCCGGCGCATATAACAGCACCGCCACATCTCTTGTGGCAAAACGCTGAAAATCCTCCGCTCTTTTTAGCGGTCTTTCCAATCCGGGGGACGACACCTCCAGATAATAGCTTTCCGCAATGGGATCAGCTTCATCCAGCAACGCATCCAAACAGTTGCTGACCGCTTCACAAAGCTGATGATCCACCGGCTGAGATTGCCGGTCAATATAAAAACGCAGATAACGGGAACCAGCCTCCAGGACAAATTGCACATCAATCAGCTCTGCGCCCAACTGGGC
>CAYOVS010000014.1:0-5638 GCA_964407445.1 uncultured Peptococcaceae bacterium | reverse complement strand
AACTGGGCAATAGGCTGTTCTGTCAAACCCCAAATGGTGGATTCCAATTTACTGTAATCGGTGATAATCCCTTTTTTCTTTGTCATAAAGTGCCCCTCAAAAGAAAAAGTGGGTTTACCCCACTCAACAAGAAACAGCTACTTAAGTCATATTAACACATCTTCATATAAAAAGCAAATATTTTTGTTCCCACCGCCATGCAGGTCAAGCCGCTCCCGGTAGAGCGGCTTAACAGCAAAACACCAAAAAACACAGAGGATATTGCGGCGCACCAAGAGGAACAAAATCAGATGGTTTTAATCCTTGCGCCTACCGCAGAAAGCTTATCGCAAATATTCTCGTAACCTCTTTCGATATGTTCAATATTATCAATTGTGGTAACACCCTTGGCGGCGCAAGCGGCAATAATCATCGCCGCCCCGGCCCGTAAATCGGTAGCGCTAACCTCCGCGCCCGCTAAATGACTAACACCGTTGATCACGGCACTGTGGCCATCGATCTTAATATCCGCTTGCATCTTTTGCAGCTCCGGCACATGCATAAAGCGATTTTCAAACACAGTTTCCGTCACCACGCTGGTGCCTTTGGCAATGGCCAGCAAGGGCATAAACTGAGCCTGCATATCCGTGGGAAAGCCGGGATACGGTAAGGTTTTTAGATCCAGCGGATTGATCTCCGTGGTGCCGATCACATGCACCCCGTCATAGCCGATCTCCACGATCACACCGGCCTCTTTCAGCTTGGCGATCACCGATTTCAGATGCTCGCTGATCACATTGGAGATAATCAGCTCGCCGCCGGTAGCAGCCGCCAGCACCATATAGCTGCCCGCCTCCACCCTGTCGGGGATCACCGTATGCAGCGCCGGCTGCAAAGCGTCCACCCCTTGGATGCGGATAATGCTGGTGCCCGCGCCCTTAATTTTGGCGCCCATGGCAGAAAGCATATTGGAAAGATCGACGATTTCCGGCTCTTGCGCCGCGTTATCAATAATGGTGGAGCCTTCGGCCAAGGCCGCAGCCATCATCAGATTTTCCGTTGCGCCCACGCTGGGAAAATCCAGATAGATGCGGGCGCCCAAAAGCTTGGGAGCTTCCGCTTCGATATAGCCATGACCGATGGAGACCCGGGCGCCCATGGCTTCAAAGCCCTTCAGGTGCAGGTCGATGGGGCGGGCGCCAATGGCGCAGCCACCGGGCAGAGACATCCGCACCCGGCCGTATCTGGCCAGCAAAGGCCCCATAATCAGAAAAGAGGCGCGCATTTTCCGCACCAACTCGCCGGGAGCTTCCACCGAGTTTAAACCGGAGGTGTCAATGGATAAACGATTATCGCAAAATTCCGTAGCTGCCCCCAGACAAGATAACACCTGACACATGGTGTCCACATCGGACAACCAGGGACATTCATCAATAATGCATACGCCGTCCGCCAGTAACGTCGATGCAATCAGGGGCAATACCGCATTTTTGGCGCCGCTAACATGGATTTCGCCCCGTATCGGCGCGCCGCCCTCAATCATGATTTTTTTCAATGGTCCGCCTCCCGCACTCTCCCGGCTCGGATCGGCGATTTGCCAATCCTGGGCAAATAATTTCAGTATAACTTTATCATATTTATAGAAAAATGGCAAGCGGAGCAATCAGGCATAATGGAGCACCCGCTACATATAGTTCATATATATGCCGCGGTGGGGGTGTTTGCTTGCGAAAAAAAGAAAAATTTTTTATCACGATACTCGCCCTGCTGGCGGTGGTGATCTTTGTTTTTTACTGTCTGCGGCAAGACCGGCAGCCCGCCTCTTTAGGAGGGCCGCAGCTTGCCGTTGTCAATCCCCAGGGGGAAATTGAGCAGGTACCTTTGGAAGATTTTTTAGTACAGGTGGTTGCAGCGGAAATGCCGGTAAGCTTTGGCCAAACCGCCCTGCAAGCTCAAGCCATTGCCGCCCGCACCTATATTGCCGCCCATATGCCCCCTTACGGCCAGGGGCGCCACGAAAACGCGGTGGTCTGCTGCGATTCCGCCCATTGTCAAGCCTATGTGTCCATGGCGCAGATGGAGAAAAACTGGCGGGAGCATTTTTGGCCCAATCTGGAGCAGGTGCGGCAGGCAGTAGCAGCTACCAGCGGCCAAGTGCTACTGTATCAGGGGAAAATTGCCGAAACCCCCTATTTTTCCTGCTGTGGCGGACGCACCGAATCCGCTGCGGATTGCTGGGGCAGCGATCGCCCCTATTTGCGGTCAAATCCCTGCGGTTACTGCGTCGATTCCCCTAAGCTGATTAACATACAAAGACTGTCAGTAACAGAAGCGGCAACAGCCTTATCGGTTCCCGCCTATGATCTCTATGATATGTATATTGCCGCCTATACCGCAGGCGGCCGAGTGGGGCAGGTGATGATCGGCCAGCACCTTTACAGCGGAAGCCAGCTACGCACCGCCTGGAAGCTGTCCTCCACCGCCTTCACCTGGCTGATTGCCGGAGACAATCTGGTGATCACCAATTTAGGCTTTGGCCACGGGGTGGGACTCTGCCAATACGGTGCGGCCGGCATGGCCAAGGCCGGGGCGGATGTGCAGCAAATCCTTGGCCAATATTACCCGGGATGTGAAATCGGCATGCTGGAGCAACCATAATATAAGAACAGCGTAATCTCCTGATAAGCAAGGGGATTGCGCTGCTCTGCTTGGTGCTATTTTAATAAGGAAATATCTTACTTAAAACAATGGCAACGGATCTACTGCTTCCTCGTCCAGGTACACCTCAAAATGCAAATGGCTTACTTCCGCTGCTTCCGCCGGCGGCGAATCGATCACACTGCCGATGCTCTCGCCGCCGCTGACCGGCTCCCCTACCTGCACCCGGGAGCTGATACATTTATAAACCGTCAGCCAGCCGCTGCCATGATCAATGGTCACTACACCGCCCCAGACATCGTCCTCATTGACGGAAAGCACCACCCCATCGGCTGCGGCATAGACCAGCTCGCCAATGGGCAGCTTCATATCGCAGCCCTTGTGAAAGCGAAAATCGTTATAGGTAAGATCATAATCATAGCCAAAGGCCCGGCTAAAATCCCCTTGCGCGGGCATGCTCCATGCAATGCCCCGACCCATTACCGGCAAGCTGTCATCCGATCCCGCACCCGCGTCGGCGGTTTCGTTTTCACTGGAATCAGCGGCAGAAGCGTCTTTGCCTACCTGATCCCGGGGAATCACCGTAACCCCGGGCTGAACGTCTGCAGGCTGAGTTTGCGCTGTTTCCCCGGGTTGTTCCGTGGTTTCGGTTTGCTCACCAGCCGTAGTATTTGCGCCGGCCACAACCGTATCCGGTTCTGCGTTGCGCTTTTGATCCGCCAGCACATAGACCGCCAGCAACAACAAAATCATCAGGCAGGAGATTGCCACCTTGGCCCGGCGGCTATCCTCTCGCCACCAGCGCAATTGCCAAAAATGACTTTTATGAATGTGGTACAAATTCATTTTTTACACCTCAGAAAATATTTGACCTGTTTACTGCCAAGTATTCCCTGAGAAGAAAAAATTTATACACATTCTACGGCGCCAAAGAGCTAAACTAGATCATCCTTAATGGCTATATTGCAAGAACCTCCTTTTGCACAAAAAATGCGCAATGAATTTAGAAACATGTTCACATATTAAATTCGTTCAATACATTCAACATAAACACAAAAGGAGCCTTTGTCAACCTTAATTTAGCAGGAGGAATAGTAAAACCAGTTTGCAACAAAAATGGGTGCGGTCATTTTAAAACGCGGCTGAATCGGCGGATTTTTTCAAGAAACAGACCGGGGCAGCCTTAACAAATGTATTTTTTCCTCCGTCCCTTCTTTTTTGGCCTTATGCAGGATATGCGATAAATATCCCGAATAAAGAAAGGTTAATATAATAGGTAAAAAGGAAAAAACGGAGGTAACAAATGACAAATATTCTGAAGAAGAGTATTGAAGTCGGCGGACGAACGCTGACTCTGGAAACTGGCCGCATGGCCAAACAAGCCGGCGGCGCGATTTTTGCCAGCTACGGCGATACCATGGTGCTGGCTTGCGCAACGATGAGCGCCCAGCCCCGGCAGGGAATTGATTTCTTCCCCCTGCAAGTGGAATACGAAGAAAAGATGTATGCGGTAGGCCGCATCCCCGGTGGTTTTATCAAAAGAGAAGGCCGCCCCACCGAAAAAGCGATCTTATCCTCCCGACTGATCGACCGGCCGCTGCGCCCCCTGTTTCCCAAGGGCTTTCGCAACGACGTGCAGGTAGTGGCCACGGTGATGTCTGTGGATCAGGACAATCCCCCCGATATGACGGCGATGACTGCCGCCTCTGCTGCTTTGCATGTTTCCAATATCCCCTTTAACGGCCCCATCGCCGGCATGACCATCGGCCTGATCGACGGCCAATATATCATTAATCCCACCCAGGAGCAGGAAGAGCTCAGCCAGATGCACCTTTCCGTAGCCGGTACCGCCGATGCGGTAATGATGGTGGAAGCAAGCGCCAAGGAGGTTTCCGAAGAAGTCATCCTGGAAGGCATCATGTTTGCCCATACGCAAATCAAACGGCTGGTAGCCTTTATCGAAGACTTCCGGGCGGAAGCCTTAACCATGGGACTTGCCAAAGAAAAATTTGTCTTTGTCAAGGAACCGGTGGATCCGGAGCTGGAGGCCGCCGTGCGGCAACAGGCCGGCGACGCTTTCCGGGTAGCGATGAAGCGTTGCTCCGATGAAAAGCTGGACAAGGCCACCCGGGAAGGGTTGTTCGATGAAATCAACGCCAATGTGCAGGAAGCGCTGGCCGAGCAATTCCCCGAGCAGCAAGGCGCCATCGGCGAAGTCTTATATACTGTAGAAAAAGAAACCATGCGCAGTCTGATCGCCAAAGACAAGATCCGCATCGACGGGCGCAAAACCACCGAGGTGCGCCCCATCACCTGCGAGGTAGGCGTTCTGGCCCGCACCCACGGTTCCGCTCTGTTTACCAGAGGCCAAACCCAGATCCTCAACGCCCTGACCATGGGCATGGTGTCCGAAGAGCAAATGTTGGACGGCGTTTCTGCCGAAACCAGCAAGCGCTATATGCATCAATACAATTTCCCGCCCTATTCCGTGGGCGAAACCAAACCGATGCGGGGTCCCGGCCGCCGGGAAATCGGTCACGGCGCTTTGGCCGAACGAGCCTTGCTGCCGGTGATCCCCGATGAAACCGTTTTCCCCTATGCGCTGCGTCTGGTTTCCGAAGCCATCGAATCCAACGGCTCCACCTCTATGGGCAGCGTCTGCGCCTCCACCATGTCCTTGATGGATGCGGGCGTGCCGATCAAAGCGCCGGTATCCGGCTGCGCCATGGGTCTGATCAAGGAAGGGGACGATATTACCATCCTCACCGATATTCAGGGCATGGAAGACTTTTTGGGCGATATGGATTTCAAGGTAGCCGGTACTGCCGAAGGCGTTACCGCAATCCAAATGGATATTAAAATTGCCGGCATTGACCGGGAAATTCTCACCAGAGCTTTGGCACAGGCCAGAGAAGGCCGGATGTTCATTATGGGCAAAATGCTGGAAGCCATCGCCGCTCCCCGCAAAGAACTCTCTCCCTTTGCCCCCCGGATTATCACC
>CAYOVS010000013.1:11481-15635 GCA_964407445.1 uncultured Peptococcaceae bacterium | reverse complement strand
CAAATGGCAAGAGTAGCGCTGCTGCCGGAGGAATATCAATTTGTATTTAAAAAAATCCAGGATCACATGTGGCTGTTTACTGCCGGAGCCGGTTATGATATGATGGAGGTACATTGCGGCTTGCTGGAATTGTTTGAATCCGGTGCTGCCCACGGCAAAAGAGTTTTAGAGATAACCGGCGATGATGTGGCTGCCTTTTGTGATGCGCTTTTGCAAAACACGAAAACTTATACAGAAAATTGGCGGGATAAGTTAAACAGAGAAATTCATCAAAAGATCTGCGACAAATGACAAGGATTATTTTACCATCAGAAAAATTGACCAAAT
This sequence comes from uncultured Peptococcaceae bacterium, assembly GCA_964407445.1. GTDB lineage: Bacteria > Bacillota > Dehalobacteriia > UBA4068 > UBA4068 > JAILCQ01. Next base: position 15,308 of record CAYOVS010000013.1, on the reverse strand, counting down.
ACACAGAGAGCCGGATGTGTCCGCAAAACCGATCTATTCAAGAATAGGGATATCCTCTATATCAAAAAACCGTTCTGCTGCCTGTAACAACCAGCAGAACGGTTTTTTTAGATTAATCTAGTATTTGCTTGCTTTTTATAATGATCCTTATCCCAGAGAGAGTAAAGCTCCGTCCTTTTTCAGGCAGCAACCCACCATTATTGAAGATTCCAGCGGCGGCAGAGCAGCTTGACCGGCTCATACCACAGGACCGAAATAGCGGCGATCAGCAAAGTCAAGCCCAATTGCCCCAGACTGAGCGGCGCCAGCTTGAGGAAGCCGGACAAGGGGGTATAGAGAATCAGCAGCAGTCCCAGCACCGTGCCTACATTGACCGTCCACATCACCTTATCCTTGAGCAGGCGGCGGAAGCTGTGATAAGCCAGCAACCTGTCGGAGCTGTTGACCTGCACCAAAAACAGATTGGCCAGCATAATGACGGCCAACCCCATGGTGCGGGCGGCAGGCGCATTGGCGGCATTGCCGGCCAGCGTGGAAAAATACACGCCAAAGGAAGCGGCAAAAATCACTAAGCCTTGCAGCACACTTTTGATCAGCAGCTTGCCGGTGAGCATTTTTTCCCGGGGATTGCGAGGCGGGCGCTCCATAATATCCAGCTCGGCGGGCTGCCGCTCTAAAACGATGGAACAGGTGGGGTCGATGATCAGCTCCAGCAGCACCACATGAAGGGGCAGCAGCAGCAGCGCGTCCGGCGCAATATGCAGCAGCGGCGCCAGCAGAGAAGCCAAGGCAATGGGAATATGGATGGTGAACACATAGCCCACCGCTTTGCGGATATTGTCATAGATCCGCCGTCCGTCCCGAACCGTATCCACAATTGTGGAAAAATTATCGTCCAGCAAAATCAAATCGGCAGCTTCTCGCGAAACCTCGGAGCCTCTTTTGCCCATGGCAATACCGATATCTGCATATTTGAGGGCAGGCGCATCGTTGACGCCGTCCCCGGTCATGGCGACGATTTCCCCATTCTCCCGAAAAGCCCGGACGATACGCATTTTATGCTCCGGCACCACCCGGGAAAAGATGCTGACCTCTTTCACCTGCTGCTGCAATTCTTCATCGCTCATTTTTTCCAACATATCGCCGGTGATAATATGGTCGCTGTTGCGCATGCCGATTTTCTGGGCGATGCTGGCGGCGGTAACGCCGTTATCCCCGGTAATCATCACCACCCGCACCCCGGCTCGATTGCACAGGGCGATATCCTGCTTGACATTTTCCCGGGGCGGATCGGCCAGCCCTACCAAACCGATCAGCTCCAGGCAGCAATCGGTGATATTTTCCGGCACCTGCTGCCGATCGGCGGGATAGGCGCAGGCTACGGCAATCACCCGCAAGCCCTGATTGCCCATGATCTGCAGCATGGTTTCCGTCTGCTGCCGCTGCTCCGGGGTTAAGCTACAGATGGTCAAAATCCGCTCCGGCGAGCCTTTGGCGGCGATCACCAGATGGCCGTCCTTTTCCCAGATATGGCCCATCATTTTCAGCTCATTGGTAAAGGGATACTCGCTGACCAGCTCTCCTTCGAACAACCGTTCCCGGGAAAATCCCTGCTCCTGGCAGTATTTGAGCATGGCCTGCTCCATGGGATCGTAGGTTTCCGTTTCGCAGCCCAGGCCCATGATTTCCGTAAGATGCAGGGGTTCACCATTGATGGCCCAAATTTCCTGCACCGTCATTTTGTTCATGGTGATGGTGCCGGTTTTATCCACGCACAGCACCGATACCGCACCCAAGGTTTCTACCGAGGGCAGCTTGCGTACCAGAGAATTCTTTTTGGCCAGCCGCCAGGCCCCCATGGAGAGAAAGACGGTCAAAATCACCGGGAACTCTTCCGGTATCATCGCCATCGCCAGCGTAACACCGGAAAGAATACTTTCCACCAGCCGCTCCTTCAGCGGATGATCGGCCACATTGAAGAAGGAAACCAGCGCCACCAGCACAAACAGCACTGCCGCGATGATCGCACAGGTTTTGACCAAAGCGCCGGTTTGCTTTTGCAGCGGGGTAGCCTCATCTGCCGCAGCCGCCACCGCCACGCCGATCTTGCCATATTCCGTAGCCTGACCGATTTGATCTACCTGCACAAAGGCGCTGCCCTGGATTACCAGCGTGCCTGCGTAACAATAATCCTTGCGCCAATATTCCCCGTCTTGGTCGGCGGCCTGCACAGGCCCATAGGTCTGTTTCCACACGCCTTCGGCCTCGCCGGTAAGAGAAGATTCATCCACGCTCAAATCATTGCAGCGGATAATGTAGCCGTCGGCAGGGATTTTGACCCCCTCGGTAATCAGCATCACATCACCGGGCACCAAGTCGGCGCTGGCAATCTCCTGCTCTGTACCGTCCCGCAGCACCACGATCCGGGGTGCGGATAAATCCTTGAGCGCATTTAGGGTTTTGTCCGTTTTCCATTCCTGAATAATGTCGATTGCAATAATGCCGATCACAAAAATCAGCATGATCGCCCCATCTCTGGGTTCGCCCAGGATAAAATAGATTACCGCCGCAACCAGCAGCAACAGAAACATCGGCTCCATGATCACATGCAGCGCCTTTTTGAAGAAGCTTTGCTTCTCCCCGGGGGTAAGCTCATTTTTGCCCCATTGTTCCTGTAAGCGCCGGGCTTCGGCGGTAGATAGACCCTCCTCCCGGAGGATCGGCGCGGCTTTCGCAGCCGCTTGTTCCAAGTCGGTCATAAAAGTTACCTCCAATACCGTTTTGGGCAAACAAACCGGCGGGCCGGCTTATTTCTGCTTGCCTGTTCGTTTCGTCGATAGCTCTATGGCACGCCAGCATTACTATGCTCCCCTGGGTATAAAAAAATACACCCGTGGATACATACTACTGTCCCACAGATGTACCAAAATCATCTGCTGCCGCAAGATACACGGCCCGGCCCCACGCTTTGCCGCAAAGCAAAGCATCGCCTGCTCAGATTGTACTGTAGTTATGCGTCTTTTCGACGTTAGGCAGTGCAAAGAGATCTTATATATTTTATTATATGCGGCAGGGCTTGTCAAGGGTGAAAATGTTGGCATCCCTGTTTTCTGTAGCCTTACACGCTTTTTTTAGATATCTTGCCAGATATCCTTGACTGTTACGCTAATATTTGATAGAATTAATTTTAATCTGAGATAAGGAGTCAATAGGGTGAAAATTGCCGTGATCGACGGTCAGGGCGGCGGTATCGGTAAATACCTCATCTCCCGCATGCGGGAAACACTGCCTCCGTCTGTGGAAATCATCGCGCTGGGCGCCAATGCTTTGGCCACCGCAGCGATGCTGAAAGCCGGCGCCAACGACGGTGCTTCCGGCGAAAACGCCATTTGCTACATGGCCGAGAAGGTTGATGTGATTATCGGCACTCTGGCTATTTTGGCGGCAAACTCCTTTATGGGAGAATATACGGCAGCCATGGCGACCGCCGTATCCCAAAGCCCGGCAATCAAACTGCTGTTACCCTTAAACCGGATCAATATCCACATTATCGGCGCTAGCGAAGAGCCGTTGCCGCATCAGGCAACTCAATTGATCGGCAAGCTCAAGGCGCTGCTGGAGGCGGATCAACATGTGTGAGGCCAATGCCTACATCATCGAAAATGGAAAAGAAAAGCTGCTCATGGAAACCGTTGACAAACTGGTTCCCGATGGCGACATGCTGATGTTGGAAAACGTCTTTGGTGAAAGGACGTTTATTAAAGCATGCATAAAAGAGCTGGCTTTGGTAGAACACAAAATCATTCTCGAACAGCGAATGTGATAGC
>CAYOVS010000013.1:0-11471 GCA_964407445.1 uncultured Peptococcaceae bacterium | reverse complement strand
TCCAGCAACAGGAAGTAGCTTTTTTTATGAACTCTGTACTACTGTTTAACAAAATTTGCTGATCGAGAGGAATTTTCATATGACAAAAACTATCGAAGAAATCAATCAAAAAATACGCACGGGTAAAGCTGTTGTAGTCAATGCGGAAGAAGTTATCGGCATGGCCGCCGATTTGGGCTTGAAAAAAGCAGCCGAAAAAATTGACGTGGTCACCACCGGCACCATGGGGATTATGTGCTCCTCCGGAGCGTTTCTCAACTTCTGGCACACCAAGCCCAAAATCAAAATGCAGCATGTCTGGCTGGACGATGTTCCCGCCTATGGCGGTTTGGCTGCGGTAGACTGCTATCTGGGTGCAACCGAGATCCCGGAAAACGACCCGGCCAACCTGCATCATCCCGGACATTTCCGCTTTGGCGGCGGTCATGTGATCGAAAAGCTGATCGCCGGCAAGCCGGTGCACCTGCGGGCCACCGCCTACGGCACCGATTGCTACCCCCGCCGGGAATACGAACAAACCCTGACCTTGGCGGATCTGCGGGAAGCCTTCATTTTCAGCCCTCGCAACTGCTATCAGAACTATAACGTCGCCACCAATTGCTCCGACAAAACCATCTACACCTACATGGGCATTTTAAAGCCCCATATGGGCAATATTCAATATTCCAGCGCAGGGCAGCTTTCTCCCCTGCTCAACGACCCCTATTACCGGACCATCGGCATTGGCACCCGCATTTTTCTAGGTGGCGGCCAGGGCTATGTGGCCTGGCCAGGCACCCAGCATTCGCCCAATGATCCCCGCAACGAACATGGCATCCCGTTAGGCGGCGCAGGCACCCTGGCCGTGATCGGCGATATGAAGCAAATGGATCCCCGCTATATCCGGGGAGTATCCGTCACTGGCTACGGCGTTAGCCTGATGGTAGGCATGGGGATCCCCATTCCCATCATCGATGAGGATATGCTCCGTTTTACCACCGTGCGGGATGAAGATATCCAAGGCCCTCTTTGCGATTACGGCGGCGACGGCTATCCCACCGGCGAGCCCTGCACTATGGGTCATCTCAACTATGCGCAGCTGAAAAGCGGCGAGGTGGAATGGAACGGCAAAAAGATCCGCACCGCCCCCTTGTCCAGCTACAGCCGGGCGCTGGAAATCGCCGATAGGCTGAAAGAATGGATTTTGCAAGGCAAGTTTGAACTGGGACAAGCCAGCCAACTGCTACCGGGTCACGAACAATTTGTCAGCACGATAGGGAGGTAAGCCAATGTCTATTGAAAGCAATATCGTCAATCGCAATATCATTCTCCGTTTTGCACCGGATATGGTGGATCAGCCTATCGTCTATCGCTTGGTCAAGGATTTTGATCTGATCCCCAGCATCATCAAGGCCAACGTCAACCCGGATCGCCAGGGCTACCTGGTGCTCTCCATCGCCGGCTACGAAAAAGATTATCAGGAAGCTGTTACCTATATGCAAAGCACCGGCATGGAGGTGGGCTTTCTCTCCGACAGCATCGTCTGGGACGAAGCCAATTGCACCCAATGCGGCGCTTGCACCGCAGTTTGCCCTTCCCATGCCTTGTATATCGAACGCCCCAATATGAACGTGAAATTTGACGGGGAAAAATGCATCGTTTGCCAGATGTGCTTGCAGGCCTGCCCGGTGAAGGCGGTCAAGCTGGACATTTAAGATGCAGGAGTCAAGAGACTACCGCCTGCTTTTTGGCGGAGATTTGCAGCAGCACAGCCTGGTGGTAGGCGAAACCGATTTGGCCATTTGCCTGCCGCCGGGACTGTGGAACGATGCTCTTTGCCGGGAGCTGACCGCCCATCTGGTGCGGCTGCGGGGGCAGCTGCAGCGGTATATCGCCGAATACCCAGAGTTTGCCGCCACCCATCAGCCCTATCCGGCGGAGCTTAGCGCACCGCCCATTGTCAAAGCCTTGTGCAAAGCCGGAAAATCGGCCAAAACCGGGCCGATGGCGGCAGTAGCAGGCTATTTTGCAGCAGCAGCCGGGGAATGGCTGCAACAGCAAGGTGCGGCGGAGATCATTGTGGAAAACGGCGGCGATATTTATTTGCGCAGCCAGCAAGACCGCACCGTGGGCATTTATGCCGGCGCCAAAAATCCCTTTACCGGCAAAATCGGCGTGCTTTTGCCCAAAGCAGATTTGCCCTGGGGCATCTGCACCAGCTCGGGAACGATCGGCAAATCCTTCAGCTACGGCATTGCCGACGCCGCCACGGTGGTGGCTCATGATGCAGCTTTAGCCGATGCTGTGGCAACCGCTGCCGGAAATCTGGTCAAAGGCCCGGCTGATGTTGCGGCTGGGGCAGAATTTGCCTGTACGATCCCGGGGATTTACGGTGCGCTGCTGATCTGCGGCGATCAACTGGCGGCGGCCGGTCAAATCCAACTGACGCGGCTATAAGCCAAGGCGTCTATCCAAGCTAACAGTTTATGAAAATTTTATCGTATTAACAGGAGGTATTATCTATGTCGGGACATTCCAAATGGGCGAATATCAAAAGAAAAAAATCCGCCAACGATGCGGAAAAGGGAAAGATATTCACCAAGATTGCTAAGGAAATGCAGGTTGCGGTGAAACAGGGGGGGCCGGACCCTGATGGGAACTTCCGCCTAAAGCTGTGCATCCAAAAGGCCAAGGCCAGCAATATGCCCGCCGATAATATCAAACGCTGCATCGAAAAAGCGGCTGGCGCAGGCGAAGGCGACAATTACGAAGAGTTTTTCTACGAAGGCTACGGTGCAGGCGGCGTTGCCGTAATGTGCGCAATGCTCACCGATAACCGCAACCGTACCGCCAGTGAAGTGCGCTATATTTTCTCCCGCAACAGTGGCAACCTGGGCGAAACCGGCTGCGTTAACTGGATGTTTGAGCGCAAAGGCGAAATCGTCGTGGAAGGCAGCTTTGATGAGGACGAGCTGATGCTGGTAGCGCTGGATAACGGCGCGGACGATTTAACAGCTGGCGAAGAAAGCGCCACCATCCTGACTGCACCCAGCAATTTGGAAGCGTTGCGCAGCGCCCTGCTGGATGGGGGCTACACAGTAGCCAGCGCCGAAATCATCATGCAGCCCGGCAATACGGTGGAAATCACCGATGTGGAAACTGCTGGCAAGCTGATGACCCTGATCGAAAAGCTGGAAGACAACGACGACGTACAGGAAGTATACGCCAACTACGAAATCTCCGACGAAATTATGGAGCAGCTATAAACCCAGCGCCTGTCAGCATCCGCAACTGGCGCTATACAACGCGGCGCAGTGCAATCGGCGCAGTGCAAACAAAACGCACAACAAAAGCAGGGAACGGTTCAAACCGTCCCCTGCTTTTTTCTGGCTTATTTAAAAATTTTACCAAAAAAACCTTTTTTATCTTCGCCGTCCTCACCATGGCCTTCTTCCAGCTTGCGCAGTAGCTCTTTTTGCTCCTCGCTCAGGTGGGTGGGGGTCATGATTTTGACCTTGACATGCTGATCGCCCCGGCCATAGCCCCGCAGCTTGGGAAAGCCTCTGCTCCGCAAACGGAAGGTGGTACCGGTCTGGGTGCCTTCCGGCACGGAAAGCTTGACCTTGCCATCCAAAGTAGGCACATCCACCTCGGCGCCCAAAGCCGCCTGGGTAAAGGAAAGGGGGAAATCGCATAAAACATTATCTCCCTGACGTTTAAAATATTTATGGGGGTTGACGGTAATATACACAAACAAATCACCGGCAGGGCCGCCATTGCTGCCGCCTTCGCCTTCCCCAGCCATCCGCAGCCGAGAACCGGTATCCACACCCGGCGGAACCTTTACCTTAATGGTGCGGGTTTGCTTCATCCGCCCGGTGCCGCCGCAATCGGGGCAAGGCTCCTTGATGATCGTACCGGAGCCGTTACAAGCCGGACAAGTGCGCACTGTTTGAAATTGACCAAAGGCGGTAGCTTGATTGATCCGCACCTTGCCGGTGCCGCCGCATTGGCCGCAGGTTTGCCGGGAGCTGCCCGGAGCCGCACCACTGCCGTGGCATTTTTTGCAGGATTCCATCCGGCCGATGGTCACATCCTTTTCTACACCCTTGGCCGCATCCTCAAAGCTGATGGAAAGATCCACCCGCATATCCGCGCCCTGCCGGGGCGCATTAGGATCCTGCGCCTGCGAAAAACCGCCGCCAAAGAAGGTTTCAAAGATGTCGCCCATGGAGCCAAAGCCGCCTGCACCGCCAAAGCCGCCAAAACCGCCTGCGCCTGCGCCGCCATAGCCAGCCGCACCCGGGTCATTATGTCCAAATTGATCGTATCGGGCCCGATCCTGCTCGTTGGACAGCACGTCGTAGGCTTCCTGCACTTCTTTAAATTTTTCCTCGGCGGTCTTACTGTCCTGATTCAGATCCGGGTGATACTGCTTGGCCAGCTTTTTATAGGCTTTTTTGATTTCGTCGGCGTCCGCATTCCGGCCTACGCCTAATACATCGTAATAGTCTCTCTTTTGCGCCATATCAACCTCGCGTTAAATTTACTACTTTCTTGGGCGCCGCATACCGGCGCATCACAATTTAGCCCCAAAGAGCACACCGCAGTATTCTCCCATTCTCGGCCAAAAAGCAAGCATGGATGGCAAAGCCGCAACCTGACGCTGCGGCTTTGCGCAAACCGTTTTGAATAAGCTAAGAAATCCGCGACTCCTTAGTTTTGGTTTTTGTTATCGTCGTCCTTGACTTCATAGTCGGCGTCATAAATAGTATCTTCCGGCTGTGCCTGCTCGCCTTCACCGCCGAAACCACCGGCCTGCTGCTGGGCCGCCTGTTCCGCAGCCTGTTGCGCCGCGGCGGCTTCGCCGTAGATCCGTTCGGTCACTTTGTACAGCGCTTCGGACAAGCCTTTGGTTTTTTCTTCGATCAAATCCACATCGTCCCCGGCCAAGGCGTCAGAAAGCTCTTTCTTGGCAGCGTCGATGGCAGCCTGTTCGTCGTCGCTGACCTTGCCTTCCAAATCCTTCAAGGAACGATCCACCTGATAGAGCAGGCCGTCGCCCTGATTGCGCACTTCCACGCTCTTTTTGCGCTTTTCGTCCTCTTCGCGGAATTTATCCGCATCGGCCATCATCCGGTCGATTTCATCATCGCTCAAGCCGGAGGAAGCAGTAATGGTGATGCTTTGCTGTTTGCCGGTGCCCAGATCCTTAGCGCCTACATGGACGATGCCGTTGGCGTCGATATCAAAGCGCACTTCGATTTGGGGGATACCTCTGGGGGCAGGGGCAATCCCGGTCAGGTTGAAGCGACCCAGAGATTTGTTATCGGCTGACATCTGCCGTTCACCTTGCAGCACATGGATCTCCACGGAGGGCTGATTATCGGAAGCAGTAGAGAAGATTTGGCTCTTGCCCGTGGGGATAGTGGTGTTGCGGTCAATGATCCGGGTGAACACACCGCCCAGCGTTTCGATGCCCAAGGACAGAGGCGTAACATCCAGCAACAGCACGTCTTTGACTTCTTTATTGAGGATACCGCCCTGAATAGCCGCGCCCAAGGCGACACATTCATCAGGATTAATCCCCTTGTGGGGTTCCTTGTTGATAATCTTGCGGATCTCGTCCTGTACGGCGGGGATACGGGTGGAACCGCCCACCAGCAGCACTTTATCAATATCCGCAGAAGTCAACCCTGCGTCCTTCAAAGCTTGACGGGTAGGTCCCATGGTTTTTTCTACCAAATCGGCAGTCAGTTCGTTAAATTTGGCCCGGGTCAAGGTGATATCCAAGTGCTTGGGGCCGTCAGCGGTGGCGGTAATAAAAGGCAGATTGATATTAGAGGACATCATGCCGGAAAGCTCGCATTTGGCTTTTTCGGCAGCTTCCCGCAGTCTCTGCATAGCCATTTTGTCCGCAGACAGGTCGATGCCGTCTTTTTGGCGGAAGTCGTTGACCAAATAATCCACAACGCGTTTATCAAAATCATCGCCGCCCAACAGATTGTTGCCGGCGGTGGCTTTTACCTGAAACACCCCGTCATCCAGTTCCAGGATGGAAACATCGAAGGTACCGCCGCCTAGATCGAAGACCAGAACGGTTTGTTCCTCGCTTTTGTCCAGACCGTAGGCCAGCGCCGCAGCGGTGGGCTCGTTGATGATCCGCAAAACGTCTAAACCGGCGATTTTACCGGCGTCCTTGGTAGCCTGACGCTGTGAATCGGAGAAATACGCCGGAACGGTGATGACCGCCTGGTTTACCGGTTCGCCCAAATACGCTTCCGCATCACTTTTCAGCTTTTGCAGAATAAAAGCGGAGATTTCCGGCGGTTGATAGCCTTTGCCCGCCAAATTGACGGTGACCTTTTTGCCCATTTGCCGTTTGATGGAGCTAACCGTATTATCCGGATTGGTAACCGCCTGTCTTTTGGCTACTTGACCGATCAATCTTTCCCCATTGGCAAACGCCACAACAGAAGGAGTGGTACGCGCGCCTTCGGGATTTGGGATGACGATGGCCTCGCCGCCCTCCATCACTGCAACACAAGAATTGGTAGTACCTAAATCAATACCTATCACTTTACCCATTATTTTTTCCTCCTTAAATGATCTATGGAATTTAAATTTAAAATATTTTATGCAAAACCTCTAAAGTATATCAACAAGAGGTTCGCCTTGCTTCCAAACCAAAGCATTATTTTCAGCAGCCAACCTGCACCATACTGGCGCGCAACAGCTTATCATTGAGCAGATAGCCCTTTTGCACCACCAGGGTCACCTTGCCCCGGTTTTCTTCTCCCGCGTCGGTTTGCATCACCGCCTCGTGAAAGTTGGGGTCAAAATCCGCGCCTGCCGCCTCAATTTCGCTTAAACCGGCTTGCTCCAAAACATTTTGCAGTTGTTTTTGGATCAGCAACACCCCATCCTTATCCGGGGACTGGGCCATCGCGGTCATTGCCCGCTCAAAATTGTCCAGCACCGGCAACAGGGCGGTCATCAAACCGGCGGTGGCGGTTTTGATTTGATCTTCGCTTTCTTTGGCTTTACGGCGGCGGAAATTATCAAAATCCGCTTGCAGACGGGCTAGCTTTTGCTCTGCCTCCGCTTTTTCGTCAGCCAGTTTCGCAACATTCTTCATAAAATCAGCAAAGTGCTCTTGCGCGGCGATTTCCTCAGGAGAAAGCTCCTTTGGGGGTTCTTGCCCACCTTCACAGTTTTCCGCAACAGGCTCTTTGGCATCCGCTTCTACCGCTTCTGCTTCCGCCGTTTCCGCAGCTTCGGTCTCTGCTTCTGCCGCCTCGGCCGAGGCTTGCTCTGCCTGGGCTGCTTCCGCCCGGGCTTGTGCTTGCTGCGCCTGTGCCGCCGCCCGTTTATCCTTATCTCTGCTATTGTTTTTGTTTTTGTTCCTGTTCCCGGTATTCTCAGCCATTTATTGTTCTATCCCCTTTTCTTTTTATCCAGAGCATCAGAAAGTTCCTGAGCAATAAACTCCATAAGCGAAACGGTATGCCCGTAGCTCATTCTAGTAGGACCCAGCACACCGATGGAACCGGCTCTTTCGCCATTGATAAAATAATTGGCAACCACTACAGAGCAATCCCGCATTTCCGTATCGGCCAGCTCACCGCCAATGGCAACGGTTAAGGCGTCTTTGCCTCCCGTATCCATCAGCTTTTGCACCTTGCCCTGGGTTTCCAAAATATCAAACAGGCTTTTGAGCTTTTCGATATCGCGAAACTCGGGGTGAGCCAGCATATTGGTAGCGCCGTTGATGATGATCTTTTGCCCGGTTTGTGGCTTGAACACCTGCTCCAGCAGCTCGGCGGTTTGACCGATGATCTTTTCCCGCAGGCCCAGCTCCTTGAGCTGCTCCTGCAAATAGCCGTGATCCAGCTTTTGCATATCCAGCCCCAGTGCCATCCGGCTCAGATCGCTTTCGATGTGGGCCAGCTCTTTCTCGCTAACGCTAAAGGGCAGATCCAACAGCTTGTGGCGAAGAATCCCGGTGGAAGCCAGCATCACCACCAACACCTGTCGTTCCTGCACCGGCACCAGCTGCAACCGCATCAGCTTGCCCTGCCCCCGCTCCGGGGGCGCCAGCATTGCCGGGTAATTGGTCAACTGGGAAATCATATTGCAGCAGTTGCGCAAAAAATCATTAAAATCCACGATGCTGCCGTCTAAAGCATCCCGTACAACCTTGGTTTCCTCTGTGGTAGGCTGTGCCTTTTCCATCAAATTATCCACATAAAAGCGATAGCCTTTATCGGAAGGAACCCGTCCGGCCGAAGTATGGGGCTGTTCGATATAGCCCTCCTCCTCCAAATCGCTCATTTCATTGCGAATGGTGGCGGGAGAAACGCCCAGCCCGTATTTCTTGGCGACGGCGCGGGAGCCAACCGGCTCGGCATTGGCGATATAGTCTTCGATAATCGCATTTAGCACCAGCTTTTTTCGCTCATCCATACGCCGCTCCTTTCTTGGTAGCACTCGTCTCTATCGAGTGCTAATAATAGAGTAAACCTCTTCCTGCCATTTGTCAAGAGGTTTCGTCAAAATTAATCAGAAGGTCAGAGATTTTTTTTGTGACCAAAAAAGCCGCACCCTATCATGGGATTGCCGCAAGCCAAACGCTGGTCTGCGCACAAAAACAATGCAGGTACACGGCTTTTTGTAAACAAACTTCCCCGGCCATCCGCGCAACAGGGAAAGCGATCACGCCATTGCGGTGGTTGACGAAACGGCGATTTTATCCTTTCTGTTATGCCAAAAACACAGATGGCCGTTTAGCAAAGCGAGGCAAACCGGTGGGGCTTGATTGCGGGAATGGGTTGTAAATGTCCCCGGTTCAGCGCCCGAGTCACCTGGGTCACGGTAGCGCCCGCCGACAGCGCAGCCATGGCGGTGCAAACGCAGCCATCCACATTGGCCAGATTTTGAGCTACCACCTGAGGATCCACCGTTTGATTATGCTGCGCCATCGCCTTGGCCCGTGCTTCCCGGATCGCAGCCCCACTCTGCCCGGCGGCAGCCTGCCCAGGCAAAGCTTCTCCCCCATCCCTGGCAGCGCCAGCCGGACGGGCAGCCAGCCGTGCTTGCAGGGTTGCGGCCACATCCTCCTGCACCATCCCATCCTGCAAGGCTTCCAGCATCCCGCCGGCCTGCTCCAGCTTGCACAGATAGCGCCAGGCCTGCTCCGCCACTTGCCGGGTCAGGCTCTCCAGATAATAAGAACCGCCGGCCGGATCCATGGGCTGACACAGCTCAAATTGCTGTTGCAGCAGCAGCTGATTGTCCAGCGCCAGACGGCGGGCCTGATCGCTGCAGGGGGCGTCTACCCTATCATAGGGCGTGCTGCACAGTTGATCGGCGGCGCCCAGCCATGCTGCCAGCGCCGCTATGGTGCTGCGGCTGATATTGGTCAGCGGCTGCCCCACGCTTTGGTAAAAATACGAATCCGCCCCGGAAATATCCGCCTTTTGCGCCTGCTCGCCGCCGCCGTAAGCGTCGATCAACCCAGCCCAAAGCATCCGCGCCGCCCGCAGCTTGGCCGCGTCCAAAAACAGATCGCCGCCCAAACAAAATTCCAAACGAATTTGCCGGGCGATATCGTCAATATGATGCCCTCTTTGCAGCAGCCCATCGATATATTCCACCGCCGCCGCTAAAACACAGGCCAGCTCCTGCCCGGCAGAAGCGCCACCGTTATGATATACCCCGCCCCGAACAAAAATGCATTTGACGCCGGGAATATTCAGCACCGCCCAGCGCATGGTGGCGGCAAATTGATCCAAATAGCAATCCAGATCCGCTGGCAGCTTGCCTCGAAGCGCATATTCGCCCAAGGGATCTCCCCCGGCGCAGCCCAAATAGGTTTTGCTGTCATAGCCCAAATGGAGGGAGCGCAGCTTCAGCAGGGAAAGAAAAGGCACGGGAGTAGCGCCGGCATACACGTTCAGCGGATTGGTGCGGGGGCAAACCTTGTCAAACAAGGCCAGCATATCCTGCAAGGTTTCCAGATACAACCCGCCGGTCAAATCCAAAGAGGTACCGTTGCCGCCGTGTAGGATGTGATCCCGCAGCTGCCGGTTGGCATCCTCCGGCAACACTGCGTCCGCACCCTGGGAGATGCGTCTGGGCGCAGCCCAAGCGCCTGCCGCCGTGCCGCCCCGCCGCCGGTCGCCGCCGCCGGGAAAGCCTGACTGCCCAGACCATTGTTCTTCCGTATATAATAGCAGCGGCCGGATGCCCTCCGGATTGGCCTGTTCCGGCCAATCCACCCCGGCCTCCTCCATCTGCGCCCGGGCTTTCTTTTCCCAGAACTCCCGAGAAAATGCGGCAGGCTTAGGCAGCGATCCGCCAAATAGCTGGGATTTATCCATACAATTTACCCTCTCTCTCTATATTGATCCTCAAAATCATTTTTTCGTTTCCAATACTATCTTATCGCGTTTTGCTTGTGTTGACAACCGTGATTTGGCAAGGCTGTCTGCAAAAAAACTCCGTCCCAGATAGGCATCTGCGAATAAGACGACGCCCTCCTTTTGTGTTATGGTCATTTTACGTATACCCATTATTTTCGGCTTTGAGTGTAATCAAGACTGTCTCCCTTTTTTCTTTAAAAATGAAGTAATCCAATAAACCAACCAGGCAGAGAGCATCCCCACTGTAGCGATTCCGGCAATAAAAGCAAAAATCAGGGCAATTAGTTCACTGCCGGAAAGAACACCGGCTGAAAATGCGCCAAACACGCCTAAGTAAATTAATACACTAAACAAAACACCCAATAAAATCATATAGCTCGGTAGGAGCTTCACTGTTTTCCGCTTTGCTTTGAAGCAAAGCAGCAACTGAACAATAAAGAAAACTAATGCGCCGATTAGTCCCCAAGACAATGGCGTTAATTCGCCCGAGGTTACAAACATCAATACTGCTCCTCTCATTATATAAATTTCTCGGTGTTGAACTAAACTCTTCTGCTTCCAGATTAGTTTTCGTTGATTGCATCAAGTGGCAAGAGTGCCATGGCAAGGGTGCTGCTCATTTGGCGGGGTCACAGTTTTTTTTCTTTTTGCGAACACGACAAATAACAAAGATAATTATTCCCAAGGCTATCAAAATAAATGGCGCAAATGGCACAAGTGTCATGAGCAAATATGGACTTCTTAAAGTGCTAAAGATATTTTGCCACCAGTTTTCATCTATCACAAGCTTCAGGTTTTCCTGTGGCAAGGTATCCGATGTATATTGATAGGTGCGCGTAGCAATTTTCTCAAACGCAAGGTTGCTACTTTCGATAATTGGCATATCTGCATCAAGATGAAGGTTGATTGTCAGGCTTGAAAAATCCTTCCACATAGCAGCAGGTGCAAGATAATATTCAATAATGCCGTTCTTAGCATCAAAATTATAATTGGGATATCCACCGAGCTTATAACAATATGAAACAATAACATCATATTCCTCGTTAGGGAGGAACTTCATGTTAAAGG
>CAYOVS010000012.1:0-16270 GCA_964407445.1 uncultured Peptococcaceae bacterium | reverse complement strand
GTTCAAGCCCCAGCATGAAATATTCCCCCTCAGCACCGGGGATAACGATATTGTCATTACCTCTTATCTGCATCCGGAAAAGGATGTGGACAGCGAGCTGGCCGAGCTGGCCTCCTTGCTGGAAAACAGCCATTTGCATTGCAGTCCCCAGGAGCTGAACCGGCTCAAGCTCAGTTATTATTATTTGCATGGCCGTTATAGTCGGGTCAGCGGTCATACGGAGCTTGGCCGGCAGTCTTTGGAGCGGATGCGAGAGCTGGCGGCGGCTTGCGGCGATGAGCGGTATCTGGCGGAAGCCTATATGCAGCTGGTTTTAAGCGCAGAAGATCAGTATGATCTGGATTTGCAGGGGCAGTTGCTGAAAGAAGCCAGTGCTTTGCCGTATGCGCTGAGCCATGCGGATTATAATGGCGTGCTGATTCGTTTTAAGGGGTATTTGGAGGTTTGCCGGGGCAATTACAGCGAGGGCGATGCGCTTATTTTGGAGGCAATCTCCATTCTAAAGCATAATATGCAGCCTGCCAGCTATTTTCAGTTGGTCGGCGCCTATTTTTGCCTTGGTGAAAGCAAGCTGCGCCAAAACAAACTGGACGAAGCGGAAAAATTGTTGCTTACCGCCAAATCCTATTGCCCGGAGAATCAGCTTACCGCCAGCTTGAGTCTGGTAGAATTGCTGTTGGGCCGGGTGTATTACCAAATGGGCGATTATCAGCGAGCTTTAACGATTTTGGAGCAAAGCTTTTCTTACTATCGGGAGAATGTGTTCAGCTGGTATCGATCGCTGCTTTGCTGCTATCTGGCTAAAACCAATCTGCGGTTGGAGCGAATTGCCGAGGCGCGGGAGTATGCGGAATACAGCGTATCTCTGGCATCTCGGCTCAATAACGCGTATGAGCAAAAAGAATTGGCCGGATTGTTGGCGGAACTGGCGGAAAGAGGAATAAAAATCAACAACTTCTAAGGTTTGTCCGGTGGCGATTTGGCAAAACATGCGTATTACAGTAAGAGTTCTTTTTCGCTATGCTGCGCTGCAATATGGAGGATATGGGCGGCGTTGCACCTGTGGTTTTGCGTCTGGTTCAGTGAAAAGTTTTTTTGCTGTCTTAAATATCTAAAAACAATTCTGTTTTTCTTAAAATTTGATTATTTTTTGATAAACCCTTGGTATAATAAGCATGTCAATAAAGAATAGCCGGAGCCGTGCTTTGCGGCGCAGTTCCGTAATATTGGCTATGCATCGGCCATGATGCGTAAAAGACTTGCTTTTTCCAAGCTTCCCACAGTCTGTAGCTATTCACAAAAATGCGGCGCTCCCCCAGCGTCGCATTTTCTTATATGCGGGAACAATGGCTCGATTGGTACAGTCTTAAAAATAGAGATTGCGGTGTTGGCGTGTAGTTAAGGAGGTTTTGTGATGAAAAAGGCGCTGTTGGTCGGGGCAATATTGCTGCTGGCTCTATTCTGTTTCTCCGGCTGTGCCCAAGAAAGCGATAGCCGGGCGGCCACGGTGCGCCTTAATATCGAGACCTATCTGGCCGGGCAAAATCAGCCTACCCATCCTTCTATTCTAGGCTTTGACCAGCCCTGGCACGGCTACCGCTATTGGTTGGCCTACACCCCCTTTCCCTATGCCAATGGGGAGGAGGAAAACCCCTGCGTTGCCGTATCCAACGACTTGTTTGGCTGGCAGGCGCCCAAAGGCTTGGCCAATCCGGTGGCCTATAATGAGGAAACCGGCTGCAGCGAGCTCAAGGATGTCAGCCTGCTTTACCGGGAGGATTTAGATCAGCTGGAGCTATGGTATCTGGGTCGTCTATCCCCAGATTTGGGCGGCGATGGGCAAACCTTGCTGTTGTTGCGCAAATGTTCTGCTGATGGGGTACATTGGAGCAACTATCAGGTGATGGCCGAGACGGCCTATCTTTCGCCTACGGTGGTTTGGGATGGAGAAAAATACCGCTTGTGGCAAATGCAGTATGAGCAGATCGGTAATGGCGGTACGTTGATTTATCAGGAAAGCGCCGACGGACTGGATTGGAGCGCAGCGGTGCGATGCAATATTACAGGAGTAGATCGTGGGCTCAAGCTATGGCATGGGGCGGTGCGGCAGATTGAAGACCGCTATTATTTTGTTTATATTAAGGATTATTTGCAAAGTCAGGCTATCTTTTGCTGCGAAAGCGATAACGGTATTGATTTTGACCAGCCCCGCAGTATTGTGGATGAAAATGCCTCCTGGTTTAGCTATTACCGCCCGGATTTGCTGTACACCGACGGTTGCTTTTATTTGTTCTATGGTGTGATCACCCACCGGCAGCAGCGCTATATTGCGATGAGCTATGGTACTGCGCTGGATGGGTTGCAGGGGATCACCCCAGCCGATCAAGCAAAAATGACGCCCCTTGCCGATGAAGTGGCTACGGGACAGAGCCTTTTTGCCGTGGCCAGAACCTTTTACCAGCGATTGAACGTCTACATCAGCTTTAAGCTGACCCTGCTGCTATGGGCAGGCGGATTGGTGGCCGCAGTACTGCTGCGCCTGCTGGTGCCCGCCTGTCCCCGGCTGCGCCGCCTGCTGCTGCTGGGGGCGGGGGTGCTGGCGGCCGCCCTGTATTTGCTGCTGCATCCCACCCATGCGGTGGATGAATCTATGATCTTGTTGCTAACCGCCGCCGGGCTCCAAGGCTTTCTGGCCGTTGCCGCCGCCGACTTTTTGGTTTCGCTGGCGGTGAAAAAAGAATAGGATTTTCCACTAAAAAAGGGATGCAGCAGATTGCTGCATCCCTTCAGGCTGTCGATAAACTGCGCCTAGTCTGGCTTGTTTCTCGGCAGCCTGGCAGAGTATCGATAAGCTGTCAAGCTTATTTGTCGTATTCGGCTTTGATCTCCTTGAGGGCGGCGATAAAGCGTTTGTTTTCTTCCATGGTGCCGATGCTGACCCGCAAATAGGTGGGGAAGCCGAAGAGGAAGCCGGGGCGAACGATCACGCCCTTATACAGCAGCTTCTCGTTGACTTCTTTGGTGGGCAGGCCAATATTGACAAAAATGAAATTGCCGTAGGAAGGGGCGTATTCCATGCCCATTTCGGTGAATTGCTGATTGAGATAGGCGCGGCCCTCATCGTTGTTCTTTTTTACTTTGGCGATAAATTCGGTATCGTCCAAAGCCGCATAGGCGGCAGCCTGCGCCAGCCGGTTGACGGGGAAGGCGGGGACTACCCGGCCCAAAACCGCCATCAAATGCAGAGGCGCTACGCAATAGCCGATCCGCAAACCGGCCAAACCGTAGATTTTGGAGAAGGTGCGCAGCACGATCACGTTCTTTTCCGCCCGCACATATTCCAAGCCGTCGGGATAATTCGGGTCGCCTACAAATTCGAAATAGGCTTCGTCAAAGACGACGATCACATGATCGGGAACCTTGCTCATGAATTCCGCAACCTTTTGTTTGCCCACGATGGTGCCGGTGGGGTTGTTGGGGTTGCAGAAGAAGATCATCTTGGTTTTGGGGGTGATGGCCGCCAGCACCGCGTCCAGATCAAAGGTATGCTGTTTCATGGGTACCTTGACCAGAATGCCGCCCATCAGCGGTACATTGATGCTGTAGGTGGGGAAGCTGGGATCGCCGATGATGACTTCATCGCCGTCATTGACAAAAGCGTGGCAGATCAGGCCGATCACATGGTCGCCGCCATCGCCGAATAAGATCTGCTTGGGGTCAACATTGTATTTGGCTGCCAGCTTTTCCCGCAGTTGGGGGCTGCTGCCTTCGGGGTACATATAGCATTTTTCCAGCTCATTTTTCATCGCTTCCACTGCCATGGGGGAGATATGCAGGGGGTTTTCGTTGGAAGCTAATTTGATGATATTATGAACGCCATATTCTCTTTCCACTGCCTCGATGGGTTTCCCGGCCACATAAGGGGGCAGATTCATTACGTTTTTGCGGGCAAATTTGGTGCCGTCTTGCATAGATACCATCCTCTTTTCTATAATATTCTAAAGTATCGTGCTGTTGGCCGCGATTGCAAAAAATGGCCATTTTGTTTGACAGGGGCTGTCACGATGCTTTCGGCGACAGCCCCTGCTGGTGTGATTTTAATGGTTCTGCAAAAGAACGCTTATTTCCTGCCCAAAAGCCGCGCGTCAACGGCTATTGCGCCGTGTTCATACACGAATACCGGATTGAGATCGGCCTCCGCCAGATCGGGATAGAGAAAGGGCAGTTGGGAGAAGGCGGCGATCATTTCCGCCAAAGCGTCTAGATCGGCAGGGCTTTGTCCCCGCACGCCTTTGAGAATGGGATAGCTCTTGATGGAGCGAATCATCTCCATAGCGGTATCTTTCGTTACCGGGGCGATTTCCAGCCGGATATCCTTCATCACCTCGGTGTAGATGCCGCCCATGCCAAAGACCACCACCGGGCCAAACTGACGATCCCTGGTCAGACCCAGCAGCACCTCGCGGCCACTTTTGAGCATGGAATAGGCGATCACGCCGTGGAAATCTTTGCCAGCGGCAACTTGTTCCATGGTGTCAAAGGCTGCTTCCGCTTCGGCGGGGGTTTTGATGTTCAGCTTGACGCCGCCGCAATCGGATTTGTGGATGATCTGGGGGGAAACCACCTTGATCACTACCGGCCAGCCTAGCTCGGCGCAGGCGGCGGCTATCTGGTCACGCTTGCTGATCAAGCGGAAGGCTGGCGTGGCAATATTATTTTCTTGCAGCAGCGCCATGGCTTTGGGCTCGGTCAGCACCGGGCCATCCTGGAACATCTGCCCTTTGGCCTCGGCTGCAACAGCTTTTGCCGCCGCCCGTTTTTGTTTGTATTCCTCATAGGCCGCCATATGTGCCACCACCTTGATGGCGCGCTCCGGCGAGGGGAAGTTGGGCAGTTGGTTGTCCCGGAGGAAACGGACGCTGTCCGCCGCCTTTAGTCCGGTTTCCATGGCGCAGAACACCGGCTTGCCGCTGTTGTGGAAAGCGGCTAAAATCCCTTGGGCAATGGGCGTAGTATCCAGATAAGGCGGGCCAAAGAAAATCGGCAGCGCCGCATCAAACTCGCCCAGCATGGTTTCTATGGTGCGGCGATAGTTTTCGCCGGTGCCCTCCACCGTCATGTCGATGGGATTATGAAAGCCTGCCCAAGCCGGCAAAAAGCTGCGCAGTTCGGCCATGGTGGCTTCGCTGGGCTCGGCAATATTCAGTGCCAGCAGCTCTGCCAGGTCGGCGGTCATCACTCCGGGGCCGCCGGAGTTGGTCACCAGCGCCACCTTGCGGCCTTTGACCGGCGGCAAATAGGCAAAGCCCTTGCACAGGTCGATCAGTTCGTCCAGGCTATCCACCCGGATCGCGCCGGTTTTGCGGAATGCCGCATCGTAAACCGCATCTGCCCCGGCCATAGAGCCAGTATGGGAAAGGGCGGCTCGCTGCCCGGTGCCGGTACGTCCCGCTTTGATGGCGATTACTGGCTTGACGGCGGTCAGCTCCGTTAAAGCCTCCATAAATTCCTGGCCGTTATTGATATTTTCGATATATAGCGCCACAACCTTGGTTTCCGGGTCGTCTTTGAGATAGCGGAGAAACTCCACCTGGTTCAAATCCGCGCCGTTGCCGTAGCTGGCAAATTTGGAAACGCCCAAGCCATGTAGTTGCGCCCATTCCATGATCGCGCCGCCTACTGCGCCGCTTTGGGAAATAACGGCGGTAGCGCCTGCAGGGGGATAGGCCTGCAGGGTGGGGGCAAAGTGATGGGCGGTGTTAATCAACCCGGCACAATTGGGGCCGATAAAGCAAATCCCATGCTTTTTGGCGATGGCTTTGATTTCCGCTTCGCCTTCCTTGTTGCCCGCTTCACCAAAGCCGGAGCTGATAATCACGGCGGCTTTTACCCCTTTTTGGCCGCAATCTTCTAAAATTTGCGCCACCGCGCCAGCGGGAGCGGCAATCACAGCCAGGTCGATCTCCCCGTCAATTTCGCTGATATTGCGATAGCCGGGGATCTCTCCTGCGGCCAACCCTTTCGGGTTGACCGCGTAGAGTTTGTCGAAGCCTGCCTGACGGATTTGGTCGATCAGAATCCCGGCCAGCTTGCCGGGGGCTACCGAGCCGAAAACCGCAGCGGCTCGGGGATAAAACAGTTCCTGAAAGCCCATTGGCAACCTCCCGTTATTGTAGCTCGATGTGGGCGTTGTAGCCCGCTTCCACGGCGATGACATTGGCCTCGAAGCCCTTGCTGAACGATTCTTTGATGGCTTCGAGGATTTCTTCTTTGGTGAACAGCTCTTTCAGGCCGGTATGCGCCAGCAAGGCGCCAAGGATAAACATATTGGCGCGGACGGGCTTGCCGTCAACCAGCGGCAGGGAAGCGTCGTTTAAGAGGTACAGCTTCACATTGGCTTTTTTGATTTCGGCTTCCACCTCGTCCAGAGCCGGGTATTGGGCTTTGCCCATCAGCACGGCGGAGGTGGCCCAAACGTCGTCAAACAGGAGGAAATCGCAGTTTTCTTTGGCAAATTTGATGCCTTTCAGGGCTTCGGAGCGCTCCATGGCCACTACCAGATCCGCGCCCTTGGGGGGCAGAGAAGCGCCCACGTTTTCCCGGCCAAACCGCAGTTGACCTTGGACAAAGCCGCCTCTTTGGCTCATGCCCTTGGTGGGATAAAAGTTGACGGTGATGCCTTTGCGCAAAGCGGCGTGAGCCAGCAGATCGCCGATGGTTAAGATGCCCTGGCCGCCCAGACCAACGATATAGACGTCATACTCTTTTTTCATGGTTACAGCACCTCCTTGATAATAGCGCCCTTGGGGCAGCTTTGGGCGCACAGGCTGCAGCCGTTGCAGGCGTTGGGATCAATGTTCACATGGGTTTCACCCAGAGATAAAGCCGGGCAGCCGGTGGTGTTGATGCAGATCTTGCAGTTGATGCATTTGTCCGCGTCCACAGACATTTTGGCGTATTTAATTTTGCGGCGGTTGGATTGGATGGCACATTCTCTGCGGGATACCACAACCTTCAGGCCTTTGATGCTCAGACATTTGTCCAGAGTGGCCACGATTTCTTTTTGATCGAAGGGATCTACCACAAACAGGTTGTCCACGCCCATGCCCTTGACTACGTTGACCAGATCGATATGCTTCCAGTCGCCCCGTTGGAACTCTTGGGCGGTATTGGGGTTGACCTGCATCCCGGTCATACCGGTCCAGCCGTTGTCCATGATGATGACGGTGATGTCGATATTATGCTGAATCGCGTTGATCAGCCCTGGCATCCCGTTGTGGAAGAAGGTGGAATCGCCGATGGTGGCAATGATGGGTTTGTCCACGCCACTGTAGTAGAAGCCTTGGGCGCAGGGAATGGAAGCGCCCATAGAGATTTCCATCCAGATGGTTTCAAAGGGAGGGTTCATGCCCAAAATGGTGCAGCCGATATCGCCGGTGACGATCACGTCTTCTTTTTTGAGCTTGGCGTTTTTGATCGCTTTGTTGATGGCCATGTAGGTGCCTCTGTGAGGGCAGCCTGCGCAGCAGGTGATGGGACGAGCCAGCGCTTTTTTGGCGGCTTCCACGCCAGCCTGGAACAGCTCTTCCGGCACGGAAACGCCAGCGGCCACGCAGATGGCTTTGGCCACATGGGCGGCGTTAAAGGAGCCTACCCGGCTCAAGGTGCCATCCAGTTTGCCGACGATTTTGACCTTGGCGCCGGTTTGATAGGCCTGCACATAGGTTTCTCTTTCCAGATAGGGGTCGTTTTCCTCCGCAATGGCAATGGCGGAGCAATGAGCCAGCATTTCCCGGATCTGGGGCACGGGATACGGCACAGAGCAGGCAGCCAGCAGAATGGAAACGTCTTCCTTTTTCCAGCCGTATTGTGCTGCAATCTCCAGGGCTTCGTTGACATAGCCCTTGGTCACGCCGGCGGCAATGATGCCCAGGCCGCCTTTTTTGCCGGCCAGGGTCAATTGGTGCAGACCATCCTTTTGGATGATCTCGCCGCCCTTGATCATGGCGTTGATGCAATCCTGATGCTGAGCCATGCACATGACTGCGCCGGCCTTGGCATATTTTTCGATATTCTTTTTGACCACGGGGATGCTGGGATCGGGCATGGTGCGTTCTTCAATTTCCACAGCGCCGTGAGACTGGGCTACGTTGGTTACCGAGCGGACAAATACCGGCGCCAGAATTTTTTCGGAAAGATCAAAGGCATATTTGACCATTTCGTAGGTTTCTTTGACGGTGCCGGGCTCCAGCATGACCATATCGCTCATCAATGCATAGCCGCGGGTATCCTGCTCGCACATTCCGGTGGTGGTGCCGGGATCGTCGCAAACATAAACCACCATGCCGCCGATTACGCCGGATTGGGCGATCCCGATCATGGAATCGTAGGCCACGTTCAGGCCGGACATCTTCATGGTGCAGAGAGATCTTTTGCCTGCCCAAGCGCAGGTAGCGGCAACCTCGATGGCTACCTTTTCGTTGGTGCTCCATTCGATATGTGTGCCGGGGAAATCGTCCATTTTCATCAGGCTGCCGATTACCTCCGAAGAGGGTGTTCCCGGATACCCGCAAATAACCTTGGCTCCCGCGTGGAGAGCGGCAAAAGCCACTGCTTCATTACCACTGACCATTCTCAGTGTCATCGAACCATCTCCTAACATTTTTATTATGCTTTTTTTGTTAAGGGGGTTTTTCCCCCAATATGCCCCAAACATATAGTATTTGTTTTTGAACAGATTGTCAACAGTTTTTTCGTGGTAAAATAATTTTTTTGCCATTTTTGGAGGATTTTCCAATGAAATGTGGCGTAATTTGCGAGTACAACTTGGATACAAGTTACTTTTTTTGCTGAATGGTTTAAGGTGAGATGGCAATGGAGGGTTTTTTGATGTTTTTTTGATATGAAAATCAGATAATAGCCTGTATAATGTCAATGATCGGAAAGTGGTGGCTAAAAGGAATGCTAAATACCATTGCGGGAGCCAAAGAATTGGCGGAAATACATCAAAAAACCCTGTGGCTATTATATAAGGTTGGGATAAAGTTTGAAGAGCAGGAGGCGCTGGAGCTGTTTCGGCATCACGGCTTTCAGGTGGAGGCGCCGTGGGTCTATTTTACGGAGCAGCAGGTCACGCAGGCGCTGGCCGCTTGCCCCAAGCAGTTTTCTTTGGATAGCCTTACCGGTCCGGTACATTTTGGCGATGGCGGCGTGGCGCTGGCCGGGGCTTCCGGCGCGTTGTCCTTGTATGATCAGGGTAGCTACCGGCAGGCCCGGGTAGAGGATCTGATCCACCGGCACCGGCTGGACAGCCA
This sequence comes from uncultured Peptococcaceae bacterium, assembly GCA_964407445.1. Taxonomy (GTDB): domain Bacteria; phylum Bacillota; class Dehalobacteriia; order UBA4068; family UBA4068; genus JAILCQ01. The sequence goes on along the minus strand of CAYOVS010000012.1, from coordinate 6,956 downwards.
AAGCGCCATGCACGATATGGCCGATGCGGAGCTGTTCTACTGCCCGGAAATTCCCCAAGAAAAAGAGGTTACCTATAAAACTGCGTTGGCTCTAAAGTATAACCCCAAGCCGCTGATCGGCTATTGCTCCAACTATCAGGCTTCTGCGCAATCGTTGCAAATCGTGCAGGAATTTTATGATCGTTCGGATAATTATACTGTACTGGGTGTAGGCAATGTGGTTTCGCCGCTCACCTATACCGCCGAGAATATCGGCGCGATGACCGCCTACGGCCGCTTCCGTCAACCGCTATGTATTACCTGCTGCTCCATCCCCGGTATGACCAGTCCGGTGACGCTTAGCGGCACCCTGGTGCAAAACAATGCGGAGATTTTGGCGGGGCTGGTGTATATGCAGCTTTTGACGCCGGGAATCCCCTTGGTGTATGGCAATAGCAGCATGGGTGTGGATATGCGCAGCGGCAACGCTGCTTCCGGCGCTTTTGAAACCTCCCTGCTGATTCCCTATACGGCGGCATTGGCCAAGTATTACGGTCTGCCCGGCCGAGCCAGCGGCTCGTTGACCGACGCCAAGGCCAACGACTATCAAGCCGGGATGGAAAGCGCAGTTGGTTTGCTTTATGCTTTAAATTGTGATATTGATTTCATCTATCACAGTGCCGGCGGTTTGGATGGGCTTGCTGTATTTAGCTTTGCCAAATATTTGCTGGATGAAGAGCTGTTGACCCGCCTGTTCCATGCGGGTCGCCGGGATATGCTGCGAGGGCTGGAGGTTTCGCTGGCCGATATTGAAAAGATGAAGGACAGCGGTTTCCTTTCCTGCAAGCAGACCGCCAAAGAGTACAAGCGGGAGCATTATACGCCCCAGTTGGCCAACCGGCAGCGGATGGCAAAATGGCAAAAGGAAGGCGCGCCATCCTTGGAGGATTTGGCACAGCAGGTTTTAAGCGAGCGTTTGGCCGCCTATCAGTCGGCAGCGCTTGCACCGGAGCAGGAACGCTATTTGCAGCGCATTTTGGATGCGCCGTTGCTTGGTGGTCAGGCGCCGGAGGTAATCGGATAATCGCCCGGAAAGGACGGCCTGTTTCCGTCATCGTCTGGGCTGACAGTATGGGAGGAAAAAACGATGACAGCGGAGTTTCGGATTTTTGACGATATCAAATTTATGATCGACCCAGACGCCTTTGTGGCGGAAATGCGTCTCAAACCCGGCACCAGGCGGGACGCCAATTGCCGGGAGCTGGTGCGGCGGGTGAACGAAACAGCCCGGCCAAAAACCGGCTTTTTGGAGTGTGTAGTGGAGGATTTGGACGAGACCGGCATGACGCTAAACGGAGTTCGCTTTACCAGCACCTTATTTGTGGACCGTTTGCAGCCGGGACAGAAGCTTTACCCCTTTCTTTCCACCTGCGGCAAGGAAATCGGCACCTTCGACCAACAGTTTTTAGGCGATGTGCTTCAGCAGTACTGGGCCGATTGCCTGATGGAAAAAACCCTGCGCTATGCCTCTGCCGCCTTGGAGCAGCAGCTTGCTCCCTTGATTTCCGATGAGTTTCTGGCTTGCTTTAATCCCGGCTCTTTGCCGGTGTGGCCTTTGCTGGAGCAGCGACCCATGTTTCAATTGCTGGGTGAGATCGTCCCGGCCTTGGATGTGGCGCTGACGGAGCATTGTCTGATGCTTCCTCAAAAAACAGTGTCGGGATTCTATTTCAGTGCGACGACCGAATATCATAATTGTGAGCTTTGCCCCAGACTGCGCTGCCCTACCAGAACGGCAGAATTTATCGGCAGATAATGGCAAGCTCCTGCCGAAATCTGCTTGGGCGGGTTTCGGCATTTTTGTTGCCATGTTAAATGAAGAGGCATTGTAGAATATTGACTTTTTGTTATAAAAATATGCCATTGTTTTCAAACGGAATCGACAGGCCTTTGCGAATCTGGTTTTTTGATATTTTTTTGATATTGAATTGCTAGAATATTCTTAAGATATAGTTGTGGAGATAGGCTCATCTACTCATCTAATAGTATTGGCGGAATTGGCAGATTCTCTGTACGGTTTTGCCTTTTGTCTTTTTCTCAGTCCAAGATTCTTTTGCAGAAGGAGGGGTGCGCCAACTGCGGTATTGGTAAAGAATAAGAGCAAGGGGGTAATATTTTGAGTTCTTATATCAGTTATATTCAAAGCAATACGGATAAGATTGTGGAATATACCATCAACCAGTTTGAACTGGTGATCATTGTCATGGCGATTTCCATGTTGTTGTGGGTGCCCATGGGGATGTTTCTCTCCCAAAAGAGATCCCTGGCGCCTGCGGTCATGTCGGTAGCCAACTTCATTTATTGTACGCCCAGCTTGGCTTTGTTTGTGATCTTTGTGGCGGTGCCGGGATTAGGTATCGGCAGAAAATCTGCGGTTTTGGCTTTGGTGCTGTATGCCATGATGCCCTTGGTGCGCAATGTCTATCAGGGAATCATTGGCGTGGATAAAACAGTGATTGAGGCCGCCCAGGGCATGGGCATGAACAAGCGGCAGATCATGAAAGACATTATTATTCCTTTGGCAATGCCGGTGATGTTTGCCGGTTTCCGGGTCACCTTGGTGATGACGGCGGGGATTGCCACCATTGCTGTGTATATCGGCGAAAAGAACCTGGGGCGATTTATTATCAACGGCCTCAACCGGGGCTATATTGAGATGATTGTGGTGGGCTCGGTGCTGATCTGCATCATCTCTCTGGTGCTGGATTACGGTTTGGCCTTTTGCGAGAAAAGGGTCGTGCCCAAGGGCTTGCGGGTAAACCGCAGTTAACCGCCGGTTTCCGCAACAGCAAAATAATAATGAGGTGAAAACATATGATCGAATTGCGTAATGTGACCAAACTATATCCCGGCCAAAGCCAACCTGCGGTGGATGATGAATCTCTGATTATGGAAAACGGTGAGATTACTGTTTTGGTCGGTCCCTCCGGCTGCGGCAAAAGTACTACGATTCGCTTGGTGAACGGCATGATCGAAACCACCAGCGGCGATGTTTTTGTAGAAGGACAGAATATCAAGGACGTGGATCCCAACAAGCTGCGGATGGATATCGGCTATGTCATTCAGCAGATCGGCTTGCTGCCCCATCGCACCATTGCTCAGAATATTGCCATCGTGCCCAAGCTGCATGGTTGGGATAAAGCCCGCATCGAAAAACGCACCCTAGAGCTGTTGGAGCTGATGGGTCTGGATCCCGCTGTCACCAAGGATAAATATCCCTTGCAGCTTTCCGGCGGCCAAATGCAGCGGGTGGGGGTGGCTAGGGCCATGGCGGTAGATCCGCCGATCATGCTGATGGATGAACCCTTCGGCGCGGTAGATCCCATTACCCGCCGGGGCTTGCAGGATGAGTTTCTGCGGTTGCAGCAGGAAATGAAAAAAACCATTTGCTTTGTTACCCACGATATCAACGAGGCTATTAAGATGGGCGATAAGATCGCCATCATGAATAAGGGCAAAATCGTCCAGTTTGATACCCCTAAAAAGATCCTTTCCAATCCCAAAAATGATTTTATCAAAGACTTTATCGGCGCGGATCGTATGGTCAAAAAGCTCAATATCTTCCCCGCGGAAGAAATTCTCTTCCCTTATGCCAAAATGGTCAAAATCAATGAGAGCGAGCTGGCCAATGCCTTTGTCAAAATGCACGCCCATGGCGACCGGGCCGCTTTGTATGTGGATCAAAACGCCGATGTGATCGGGTTGATTACCGATGATATGTATGAAGATCTGGGCGACGTCTATTCTGTGGATACGCTGAAAGCGATGATTGCCCGGGTGCAGCCTGCTTCTATCCAGTATAATACCAGTCTCAACGATTCTTTCTCGATGATGCTGGAGTATGATACCGAATATTTGCCCGTGTATAAAGAAGGCAAGATGATCGGTACCATCTCCTTTAAGGATATCCGTAACTATGTATCCCAAAAGGAGCCGGAAAGGAAAGAGGGTGAATAAATGAATTGGGCAAGAATTTGGGAGTATACCTCTCAGCGGGTGCCTCGTTTGGCCTTGCAGCATGTGGAGATTGTTTTGCTCACCCTGCTGATCGCCGTTGCCATCGCCTTGCCTTTGGCCATTTGGCTCACCCGTCCCCGTTTTCGCAAATACACCAATCTTACCATCGGCGGCATTAACGTGTTGCAGTGCATCCCGTCCCTAGGTTTGCTGGCCTTTGTCATGCCTCTTCTGGGCATCGGCATGAAGCCCGCTTTGCTGGCTTTGGTCTTCCTGTCGCTGATGCCGATTGCCAAAAACTCCATTGCCGGCTTGGATGGCGTGGACAGAAACACTGTGGAAGCCGCCTTTGGCATGGGGATGAGCCCCAGTCAGGTGTTGTGGCAGGTGGAAATCCCCTTGGCCATGCCGGTGATTATGACCGGTATCCGCACTTCTACCGTGCTGGCAGTCAGCTCCGGTGTATTGGCTTCGGCCATTGGTGCAGGCGGCCTGGGCGATCTGATCATGCTGGGCTTGTTTAGCAATATCACCGAAGCCTTGGTGGTGGGCGGCGTGGCCTGCGCCATTTTCGCCAGCATCTGCGATACCATCATGGGCCGCATCTCCCTGCGCTTTGTGCCGCCGGGCATGACCTTGGAAAGATAATTGCAGCATTGTGCTTTTTTCAATTATGATTAGCTTCACGGTGTTTCTCTTTGGTAGGTATATTTTATCTTTTGCCGGTTTCTTGATCTGTTTGCCGATGTTGGTTGTTGACGATCAGATTTGGAAATAGATAGGATAGAGATAGAAAAAAGGAGGAAAGAGAATTATGAAAAAAAGTTTGTTGCTTACCTTGGTTGTGATTTGTATCATGTCTTTGGCAATGGTGCTCACTGCTTGTGGCGGTACAACTGCTCCTGCGGATACCGGTGATGCTGCCGGCGATGCCGGTGACGCCACAGATGAAGTGGTGCGGGTGCCCGAGGGTGCGCCTACGATCGTCATTGCCTCCAAAACCTTTACCGAAAACATCTTGCTGGGTCAGTTAACCTATGATTATCTCAAATACTTAGGTTATCCTGTGGAAGATCAGCTTGGTTTCGGCGAAATGGCCTTCCTGCGGGCTGCTATGGAAAGCGGCGAGATCAGCATGTACTGGGAATATGACGGCACCTGCGTCATGGCGATTATGCAGGTTGATCCCATCTTTGACCCGGATCTGTGCTACCAAACCGCCAAAGAATGGGACGCGGAGAACAATGACGTCATCTGGCTGGACAAAGCCGATCTCAACGACACCTATGCTTTCGTTGTGCGTCAAGAAACTGCCGATGAATATAACTTGAAGACCTTCTCGGATATGGTCACCTTGATGCAAGGTGGACAGAAGTTCATCCTGGGTTCCGGTGAAGAATATGTGGAAAGAGCCGACGGCCTGCCCCATGTGGAAGAAGTCTACGGCTTCAGCTTCCCCCGCACCGATTATGTCAACTTGGTAATGGGTCTGTCCATCGAAGCCCTCAAGAACAAGGAAGTGGATTGGAACGTAGCCAATTCTACCGAGCCCAAGATCATTACCTACAATCTGGCTGTTTTGGAAGACGATAAGCAAGCCTTCCCGCCCTACTATGCCGCTCCAACCATCCGCAAAGATGTGCTGGATGCCTACCCCATGCTGGAAGCAGACATGAAGACGCTCAGCTCTGTGATTACCACCGATAATATGACGGAAATGATCGGTTTTGTGGATTTGGACAATATGACGGAAGAAGAAGTTTCTCAAAACTTCCTCAAAGAAAAGGGTCTGATTCAGTAAATGCAGCACAAGCAATTTTCAAAATGTCTATGGAGAGCGCCTTTTACAGGGCGCTTTCCGTTTTTTGGGGACTGATGGCGATGAATTGCCCAGCGCCAATTGGCTAAATTTTCCTATAAAAGCCTGTCTGTGAAGGCAACTGGTAAAAAACGCAAAGGAGAAATTTTTATGAACAAAAAAGGTTTTACCCTGGTAGAAGTAATCGTTGTTCTGGTCATTTTGGCCATTCTGGCTGCGATCCTGATCCCCTCTCTGACTGGCTATATCGACAAAGCCAACCAAAAGGTTGTTGTGGCGGAGTGCCGTGCTGCTGTGTTGGCTGCCCAGACTTTGGCTTCCGAAGCGTATGGAACCAACAAAACTGCCAGCCCCACTATTGCTACCGCTGATGTTGAGACATTGGCAGAATTGGCAAAAGATACCGTGAAAAGTGTCACTTTTGATACAGGTGCTGCTACAACTGCTGGCAAATTTAAAGTTACCCAGCTTGTCTATACCCATGGTGGATATACCTGCACTTATGATACGGCTGCTACTACGCTGTTCACGACAACGGACGCTGCCGCTCCTGCCGGAGAATAAATTTTACAAGCTACGCTGATATTTCGTTTCTTCATCAGTACATAAAGCGTCTTGCCTCAGGCAGCACGCTTGACGGCGAAAACCGTAATCCATCTTTCCCCTCTGAGGCTGGCAAGGCTTTGGAGGGGAAAGTTTGTTTTTGGGGAGGGATTAGCACGGTTTATCCAGAAATTACAGGGATACTCTTTCTTTTTGTCTTTGTTTTTGGCAGTGTGATCGGCAGCTTTTTGGCGGTGGTGGCCTATCGGCTGCCTTTGGGCATCTCTTTTGTGCAGGGACGCTCCTTTTGTCCTGCCTGCGGCAAGCAATTGCGAGCTTGGGATTTGGCGCCTATTATCAGCTATCTGGCTTTGGGTGGGCGCTGCCGTTATTGCGGTGGCAAAATCGGCCTGCGCAGTCTGGCGGTAGAGCTGTTTACCGGGCTGCTGGCGGTGGCGCTGGCGGCGGTATACGGCTTCTCCTGGCAGGCGCTGCTGTGGTTTGCCCTTGGCGGCGGGCTGGTGGTAGTGGCGCTCACCGATTGGGATACATTTGAGATTTCCAATGGGTTGATCTTTTAGTTGCTGGTTCCCTCCTT
>CAYOVS010000011.1:628-16457 GCA_964407445.1 uncultured Peptococcaceae bacterium | reverse complement strand
CCCCAGCCCCAACCGGGGGCAGGTTTTCGAGGGCGTATCCCTCCGCTTTGAACAGGGCCGCATCGTGGACGCAGATTGCCGGGCGGGCGACAAAAAGAGCCTTACCGCCATTTTTGACAGCGACCCCGGCGCCCGCTACATTGGCGAATTTGCCTTTGGCCTGCATCCCTATATCCAAAAACCGATGAAAGACATTCTCTTTGACGAAAAAATTTACGGCAGCTTCCATCTCACCCCCGGCAACTGCTACGATAACTGCGATAACGGCAATTACAGCACCATTCACTGGGATATGGTATATATTATGCACAAAGAGTACGGCGGTTGCGAAATTTATGTTGACGACGAATTAATTGAAAAAGACGGGGTCTTTGTCCGCAAAGACCTGAAGGGACTAAACAAGGAAAATTTGATTTCATAGGCTGTCACAGGATGCTGCGGTAACAAAAAAGGAGTGAAGATATGACCGAAATGATCAAAATCAGCTTTGACAATGGTACAGAAATCAAGGTATCCCAAGGGGCTACCCTATCCTATCTGGCCTCTTTAGAGCCGGATCGCCCCCTGGAGCCTTTGGCCGCCGTGGTCAATGACGAGCTACAAGAGCTGGATTATCCTTTATTTGCCGATAGTCACGTCCATTGGCTGGATTATGACGGTGACTTAGGGAGAGCCATTTACAAGCGCAGCGCCATATTTGTGCTGGCGGTGGCGGCAGACCAATTGTATCCCGGGCGGCAGCTCTGGGTCAGCCACTCTCTGGGCGACGGACTGTTTTGCTGGCTGGACAGAGAGGATGGCACCCCCATCAGCATTACTCAGGTTGCCGCGCTGGAAAAGCAATATATGGAGCTGGTGGAGGCAGATTTGTCCATCGGTCACACCCGCATCTCCCGGGAGGACGGCGCCGCCTATTTCCGCGCCCAAGGAAAGCCCGCCAAAGCCAAGCTGCTGGAAAACCGAAACGACAATTACGTTAGCCTCTACTCCTTGGAAGGGGTCAGCGATTATCTTTTTGGCCGGATGGTCAACCGCACCGGGCTTTTAGGCACAAGCCGCTTGCAGCCCTTTGAGGACGGCTTTGTGCTGCATCTGCCGCCCCGTCACTATCTGGGCTGCGCCGACGATCAGGATCAGTTTGAACCAAGGCAGCTGCATACCACCCTAAACGAATATCATGACTGGAGCGAGCTGCTTCAGGTGGAAACCGTAGCCGATTTAAATGAAACCATCGAGCAGGGAAAGTTTCGGGAGCTGATGCTGATTGCCGAAACGCTACAGGAACGCAGCCTACATAATATTTCCGATAGTCTTTATGCGCTGTTTCCCGAGGTAAAGCTGCTGCTGCTCGCCGGGCCGTCCTCCTCGGGCAAAACCACTACCACCCAAAGGCTCAAAATCCAACTGCGCACCTTGGGGGTAAAACCCATCACCATTTCCATGGATGATTATTTTCTCGACCGGGAAAAAACGCCGCTGCTGCAAAACGGCAAACCGGATTTTGAAGGGCTTTCCGCGCTAAATCTGCCTTTATTCAACGAGCAAATGCAAGAGCTGCTGGCCGGCAAAGAAGTGTATTTGCCCCACTATGATTTTGTCAGCGGCAAAAGCATCCCCGGCGAAAAACCCAGCCGGTTAGAGGATAATCAAATCGTCATTGTGGAAGGTATCCACGCCTTAAATGAACAGGTTTCCGCTGCCATCGACGCCAAAAACAAGCGGAAAATGTTTGTTTCCGCCTTAACCCAGCTCAATTTTGACCAATATACCCCGGTTGGCACCTCCGATAGCCGCCTGTTCCGGCGCATGGTGCGAGATATGCAGTTTCGCGGTATGTCTCCCTCCACCACTCTGGAGCATTGGGACGAGGTACGCCGGGGCGAGCACCGCAATGTGTTCCCCTTTCAGGAGGAAGCGGATTATTTCTTCAATTCCACCCTGGTCTACGAGCTGCCGGTGCTGCGGCCGATCATCGAAAAAGCCCTGCTCACCGTCAAGCCGGAAGAGCCCTGCTACCTGGATGCCAAACGGTTGCTGCGCTTCATCCGTTATTTCAAAGCAGTGGAGGACGGCACGGATTTCGTCCCCCTCAACTCCATCCTCAGAGAATTTTTGGGCGGCAGCATTTTCGCATAGTAAGCCTGCTTTCCCTTTCCTTTTTGTACAACGATAACCAAAGGATGGTGCTTGTATTGGGTATGCCCCGCTATATCCTCAAAAGAATCGGCGTCAGTCTGGTGATCTTGCTGCTGGTGGCGCTGTTGATCTACGGGATTCTCCGCGCCCTGCCCACCACCTATGTGGAGGCCATGGCCAAGGAACGGGCCAGCCAACCAGGAGCAAAAGACTATCAGCAGTGGCTAAGCCAGCTCAACGCCATCTACGGCCTGGATTGCGGCGTGCTGCCCGGCTTCTGCCGCTGGCTGGGGCAGGCGCTGCGGGGCAATTTTGGCGATAGCTGGTATTTTAATCTGCCGGTAACGGAAAAATTTGCCCAAGTGATCGGCTACTCCGTTTGCTTGTGCAGCCTAGGCTTTTTGCTGCAATTGCTGGTGGCCGTCCCCTTGGGGATGCTGGCCGCCCGCCGCCAATACCGCCTCACCGACTACCTGCTGACCTGGCTGGCCATTCTCAGCCTTTCTTTGCCGGTGTTTTTTGTTGCCACCCTGCTCAAGCTGGTATTTTCCCTGCAACTAAACTGGCTGCCCCTGTTTGGGGTAGCCAGCCGCTACCATCAAACCTATGGCTTTTGGGCGGGCGCGCTGGATACCGCCCGCCATTTTGTGCTGCCCTTGCTCACCTTTGTCCTGGTAGGGGTTGGCGGTTTGGTGCGCTTTGTCCGCACCAATATGTTGGAAGTATTGGAGGAAAACCATATCCGCGCCGCCCGGGCAAGGGGTCTGAGCGAAGGGCAAATCCTGCGTAACCACGCCCTGCGCAACACCCTGCTGCCGCTGATCACCATTGCCGGAAACGCCCTGCCCAGCCTGTTTGCAGGTGCATTGGTGATCGAAACGCTGTTTCAGATCCCCGGCATCGGCTGGACAGCCTATCAGGCGATGGTGGCGGGGGATATTCCCTTTTCCATGTTTTATCTGCTGCTGATCGCCGCCTTGACCCTGCTGGGCAGCTTGCTTGCGGATATTCTCTACAGCTGGGCCGATCCCCGGATTCGTCTGGGCGGAAAGGGGGCCGCCGATGTTTAGGACAAGCCCCCTTCCGCCACCGGCCAACCTGCCCCGGCGCTTTTGGCGCAGCAAAACAGGACGGGTGGGTCTGCTGCTGGTGCTGTTTTTGTTGCTGCTTTCCTTTGTGGGGGGCTGGCTCTCCCCCTATGGGGAAAGCCAGGTCTTTACCCAGGATACCAGCCGCAGCAAACAAATTGCCGCGATGACCCAAAACGAAGAGTACCGCTTTGTGATGACAGCAGATTGGCCTGCATCTGCGCCCAGTCAGGGGATTTTAGCCCTGCAACAGCAGCAAAGCGATTTTTCTGCGCAGGGAAACGACTATTTTTTGCAGATGCAAGGTCAACTCTTTGGAGAAATTTATCAGCTGACAACGGTAGCCACCTTGGATGGACGCCCGGGCGGCAAAACCGTGTATTACGACCAAAGCTTGGCCGAGGACAGCCAATTTGCGGCGGTGCTGCAACAAGCCGCCCGGGAAAACGCGGCCAGCTTCTCCTTCCAAGAAGAAACCTTTCTGCTGCGCAACCAAAAAAAGCAGCTGCTAGCCTGCCGCCAAGTGTTGATCGGGCTGACCTCCCCCTGGGTATTCACCCCCACAGCCGCGGACGCCCCCCAAGACTTCCCCTTTCAATTGGCAGTCTACACCGCCGCCGCGCTGGCCGGAGAAAACGCCCAGACCAGCTTTGCCTTTGCCGGGCAGGAATATCGGCTTTGCCGGGACACGCTGCAATGGCAAGTGCTGGATGCCCAGGAGCATCCCGTAGCAGACCTATCCACGCTGGTGCTCCGCAGCCAACAGCCCCTGCCCCAAGACTTGCGCCAGCAATTGCGCCAAGCCTACGCCGCCAGGCAAACCCAGCTTTCCTATGAGGAAGATCGCGGCCAAACCCAGCGCTATCAGCTTAGCTATACCGATCAGCAATGCACCGTCAGCCAAGTGCAAACCTCGTCGGAAGCCTTGGCCTTTGCCCCGCCCAGCCTACAGCATCCTTTAGGCACCGATGGCAACGGCATGGATATTTTTACCCGTCTGCTGTACGGAGGACGCATTTCCCTGCTGATCGGCATTTGCGCCGTGCTGCTGGAAACCCTGCTGGGCATGGTCATCGGTGGTCTGGCCGGTTATTTGGGCAAGATGGTGGATAGCCTGCTGATGCGTCTGGTGGATGTGGTCAACTGTCTGCCCGCCCTGCCGCTGGTCATCATCATCGGCGCGGCCATGGATCACCTGGGGGTAGCTCCCCGGCTGCGCCTGCTCTGGCTGATCTTGATCTTAGCCGCCTTAAGCTGGCCGCCGCTGGCTCGTCTGGTGCGAGGACAAATCCTCTCCCTGCGGGAACGCAGCTTTATGCTGGCGGCGGAAGCGGCCGGTATCAGCCCGGTTCGGCGCATTTTTCACCATCTGCTGCCCAATGTGGCGCCCCAACTGATCCTTTCCGCCACGCTGGCGGTAGGCGACGTGATCTTGCTGGAATCCGCCCTCTCCTTTTTGGGGTTGGGGGTCAAGTTCCCCTATGCCTCTTGGGGCAATATGATCAACGTGGTCAGCAATCTCCATGTCCTGACCAATGCACCCTGGGTTTGGATTCCCCCCGGCTGCTGCATTATTTTGACGGTACTGGGCTTTCATCTCATCGGCGACGGCTTGCGGGATGCCCTTGACCCCACCGGGGAGGAGCTGCCATGAACACCTTGTTACAAATCAACCACTTGCAAATCTGCTATCCCCTAGGGCAGGGGCGTTTGCTGGCGGTAGACGACGTAAGCTTTTCTCTGCCGCAAGGCGCCGCCATAGGGCTGGCGGGGGAAAGCGGCTGCGGCAAATCCAGCCTGGGGCTGGCCATTCCCGGCTTGCTGCCCCGTCAGGCGCAGATCTGCGGCGGCCAACTGCTATGGCAGCAGGAGGGCAAAAGCCAAGACCTGCTGCGCCTGACGCCAAAAGCCTTGCAGCAGCTACGAGGCAGAGAAATCGGCATGATCTTTCAAGACCCGCTCAGCAGCTTGGATCCGGTCTGGACGATCGGCGGGCAGCTTGGGGAAACCATCGCCGCTCTAGCCGGGGAAAAGCTGTCGCCACAGCAGCTAGAGCAGCAAAGCCTGCACCTGCTGGAACAGGTGGGCTTTGACGATCCCCAGCGGATCTTGGCCTGCTATCCCCATCAGCTTTCTGGGGGACAACGGCAGCGCGCCCTGATCGGGCTGGCGCTGGCCGGTTCCCCCCGGCTGCTGATCGCCGACGAACCCACCACCGCTTTAGACGCGGTGCTGCGGCAGCAGCTTTTGCAGCTTCTGAGCCAACTGCGGCAAAAGTTGCAGATGAGCCTGCTGCTGATCAGTCACGATCTATCGCTGCTAGCTGCACATACCAGCCAAATTTTGGTGATGTACTGCGGCAAAATCGTGGAGCAGGGGCCAACCGCGCAGGTTTTTGCCGCTCCCGCCCACCCCTATACCCAAGCCCTGCTGGCCAGCCGTCCCCAAAAAGGCGGCGGCCTGCCCACTGCCTTGCCGGGACAAGCACCGCTGCCCCTCCAGCTGCCCCAGCGCTGCTATTTTTATCCCCGCTGCCCCCGCCGCCAACCCTGCTGCCAAAACGGCTATCCCCCGGAACAAGCCCTCTCCGCGGAGCACCGCGTCTGCTGCTATTTTGGGCAAAGGAGCCAGCTATGAATCCACCCCTACTGCAAGCGGAAAAGCTAAGCAAAACCTATGTGGCCAGCAGCTTTGGCCAAAAGCCGCAAAAACCGCGGCCTGCTGTAGCCAACCTAAGCTTTACTCTGGAAGCCGGCCAAACCATGGCGCTGGTGGGAGAAAGCGGCTGCGGCAAAAGCACCGCCGCCCGGTTGCTGCTGCGGCTGACCACCAAAGATCATGGCCGCTGCCTGTACCGGGGGCAAGATCTTTATGCCCTGCCCCGCAAAGAGCTGCAAGCCTTGCGCCCCAAGCTGCAAATGGTCTTTCAAGACCCCTTAGACAGCCTTTCTCCTCGCATGACCGTACTGGCTGCCTTACGAGAGGGCGTGCGCCAGCATCATATTGTCCCCAAGGAGCAGGAGCAGCAGCATCTTCTGGACGCACTGGAAAGCTGCGGCCTGCCCAGCCAATTGCTCAACCGCTACCCCTGCCAGCTATCCGGCGGCCAAAGACAGCGCCTTTCCATTGCTAAAGCGCTGGTACTCCAGCCGGAGCTGCTGATTTTAGACGAGCCCCTTTCCGCTTTGGATGTTTCCGTGCAGGCGCAGATCCTCAATCTCCTCTATGACCTGGGGCAAAGCCGCAATCTCACCTATTTGCTGATATCTCACGATCTGCCGGTAGTAGAGTGCATCGCCCAAAAGGTTGGGGTCATGTACCAGGGGCGTCTCCTGGAAATTGGCGCAACCCGGCAGATTTTTACCGCCCCCAGCCATCCCTATACCCAAGCGCTGCTTGCCGCCGCGGGCAACCCGGTAACCATCCCCGCTCCCCTGGGGCAAAATAGGGATTGCTGCCCTATCGCCCATTGGTGCAGCCGGGCTTTGCCCCTTTGCCACAGAAAAATGCCCCCACTCAGTAGAATGGGGGCTGCCGACCACAGCGTGGCCTGCTATTTTCAGTAAAAGGAGGGAAAAATCTTGTTCCGTAAAAAAACAATGCCGAAACCGCAACCCGGGGAAACAGCACCATCCCCGAAAACACCGGAAACAGAAGATACGCTGGGTTCGGTCAATATTTATCAAGAGATTAGCCGCGAGGATAACCGCAGGCTGCTCAAAGCCTCCCTAAAATTGGCTTTGACCATGTTTGGCGTTTTTGTTGTGGCGCTGGCGATCATCATCTGGATCTTTCAGTTAATTTGGTGAAATTTTTACTCCACATTGCCCACAAACTGCTCCAGCTCGCTAAGGGCCTTGTCGTTAAAGGCGTTCAAAAAACCGACACAGCCCTCCAACTGGGAAATGATTGCCGCAACCGAGGTGCTCTGTAGCGTTTTTATTGCACTGATCCCCCGACTCCGCTCCAGTCGCATTTCCAATACACGCCGGTCGCGGCCTTCAATTTCCTGTTCCAGACTCAGATTTTTCCGTTGCAATTCTTCTATTAACTGGCGTTTGGCATAGGCTTCGCATTCCGCCGACTCTGCCTGGGTTTTCAGGCTGCCGTTTTCCGTAAAGAGCTTTTCCAGCTCCTGGGTTAAGCGAATGCATTCCTCTGTACCTTGACCGCCCTGCCAAGCGGTCAATTCTCCTTCCGCCTCCTGCAACCGTTGATTTTTGCGGGCCAAAGACTGGGCCAAATTGTCCAGCTCCGTCAGATGTTGTTCTTCCCGCGCCGCCGCCTGCCGCAACTGCTCTGTCAAAGCCGCCAAATCGGCCTGTACTGCCGCAATATCCTCCTGCAAGCTAAAAATCTGCTCCGCTTTTTCCCGCAGGCTGCGCTGCAAGCCCAGCACCGTGCTTTGATGCTCTGCCCGCTCCTGAGAAGCCGCCAAATTCAGCTCCTCCAGATATTGATTGACCTGATTGCTGTCATAACCGCTAAGCGCCTTGCGAAAACGATTTTTACCGTCAATGCGGCTGCGAATATCAATCACCGGCGCCGCAATATTTTCTCTGTTTTCTTCTCTTGCCACTGCAATCGGCATTGCCATACCTCCAATTTTATGCTTCTTTCCAGGCTTCCGGCGTTTGCCGCCGCAAACAATCCCCAACTGCCAAATTCAATTCTTTGCCCCGTCCCGCAGGCAATTCCAGCACATAGCGGGCTTTTTTTTGCGCTTTCAGCATTTTCCATGGCGCAACCTGCGCATCCACGCGCAAAACACACCCCAGTGCGTCCAAATATATCGCATCGATCGCATAGGCCATAAACCAGGTATGGATTTGTTTGCAGGGAGCAAGCAGCAAGCCACCCTCAGGCGGCAGGGAGCGCCCCAGCAAGCCCCGCAAACGGCTCCAAAAGCGATCGGCCAGCCAAACCTGAGCTACAAGCTGGTTCTTCCGGTATATCTGGGTTGTTTTCATTTTTTCACCTCAATTGTGGATACCAGATTAAAACAATCCCTGAATCCGGGTTACCGACGGCCCCAATAGGATGATAAACAGCACCGGAAAAATGAACATCACCATGGGGATCATCATTTTGATCGGCGCCTTCATCGCCTTGGCCTCGCAGCGCTGCCGGTAGGCCAGACGCAGCTGCTCCGCCTGACTGCGCAGCACATTTTTGATCGAAACGCCCAGCTGCTCCGCTTGAATAATCGCGGTTGCAAAGGTCTTCAGTTCCTGCACCTGAGAACGGTCCGCCATGGCCTTCAACGATTCCCGCCGGGGCAGGCCCATCTGCACATCCCGCACCGTGCCCATCAGCTCCAGCAGCAGCGGCGAGCGGTTTTTATCATAGAGCCGCACAATCGCCGCATCCAGCCCCAAGCCCGCTTCCACGCTGACCACCAGCAAATCCATCACCTCGGGCAAATCCCGTAAGATCGAAGCATTGCGCGCCTGCTGCTTTTTGCGAACCGCAAACAGGGGCGCCCAACAACCAATCGCCAATCCCAAGACGCCGCCCAAAAGCTGCATCGTTCCTTCTTGTCCCGCTGTTTTCATCAGATAATAGCCGCAAACTGCCAATACTACGGCAGCAGCCAGCTTTACTACACAAAATACTTCATAGGAAAGCTCTATATCAGCCCCCTCCAACAAACGGAGGGTTTTTTCCTTGGATTTGCTGGTTTTTTTATTTTTTTTGCCGGGAATGCCTTTGCGCAACACGCCCTTGAGCGCTGCCGCCAGCGGCTTTAAAATTCGTTCCGTTAAGGGTTTTTTCAGCTCTTCGTTGAGGGGATTGGCATCCTGCTCCCGAATCGCCGTCAAACGCCGCCGCATTTGATCTGATTTTTTCCCCAGCCGATACAGCAAAGCCGTGATCAGCAGAAAAACCGTCAACGCGGCAAAAACCACGGTCAGCTCCATTGTCCGCCTCCTTGCTCAGAACTTGATGCTGACCACCTTTTTCACACAAAGGAAGCCCATCAGCTCCAATATTCCCGCCACCAGCAGCATCAAACCGCCCTGCCGGGTGGTAAAAAACATTTCCACATAGTCCGGGCTCAAAAAGCTCAGCACCAGCAAGAGGAACACCGGCAACAAACCGATAATATAACCGGATACCGTACCGGAAGCCGTCATCACCTTGATATCGCCCTTCATCTTCAGCCTTTGGCGAATCGTTTCCCCCACATTGTCCAAAACCTCCGCCAAATTACCGCCAACCTGCCGCTGGATCAATACCGCGGAACAGATCAGCTCCAGATCCCGGCTGCCCACTCGCTGGTTCAGCCGCACAAAGCTGGTCTCCATGGGCATGCCCAGTTGACATTCTCTGGCCACCCGGGAGAACTCCCGGGAAATCGGCTCGGGCATCTCCACCGCAATGGTTTCCATCGCCTTTTGAAAGGAAAATCCTGCCCGTAAAGCCCCGCACATAATCGAAAGCGCATCCGAAAGCTGTCCATCCAGCTTGCTCATCCGCTTTTTTTTGTTCAGTTTTACCAATACAATGGGCGATGCGGCGCAAACCGCCAGCAAAGCCCCGTAAACCACCAGCTTTGCCCCTAAAAAATACGCCAAACCGGGGATCAAAATGCAGCAGCATAGCCAAAGAACGATAAACTCCTCCGCCCGCAGCAATACATTGGCGCAAGAGAGCTCATCCTCTAGCTTGGTCAACCGCGCCCGGGGGATTTGCGGCAAACGGGATTCCCGACGGGTATGCTTTCTGAGCAAAGGCTCCGGCTGGGTTGCCGCGCTGAGCTGCCGCAGCCGGGAGGAAACTGCCAGTTTATCCCGAAACAACCCTTTCAGCAAAGCCGCAAACAGACCAAACAGGAAAATTGCGGCGGTTATGCCAATCAATGCCGGCATTTTACCACCTCTCTCCGCTATTGCTAAACCAGCCGTCGGTCACGCCCACGCCCTGCGCCAAAATCTTATCACAGCAATGGGGGCGAATCCCTGCCGCCACAAAGCGTCCCGCTTTTTTGTCCTCGGTTTGCTTCAAAGGGGGCTCGTATTTAAAGATCTCCTGCATCACAATGGTATCGCTTTCCATGCCCAAAACCTCGCAAATGCTCACAACCTTGCGGCTGCCATCCCGCAACCGGGATTGCTGCACCACGATATCCATAGCGCCGGTGATTTGCTGGCGAATGGCTGCAATGGGAAGCTGCATTCCTGCCATCAAAACCATGGTTTCCAGGCGGGAGAGCACATCCCGGGGAGAGTTGGCATGGGCGGTAGTCAAAGACCCGTCGTGGCCGGTGTTCATTGCTTGCAGCATATCCAGAGTTTCGCCGCCCCGCACCTCGCCAACCACGATCCGGTCGGGTCGCATCCGCAAAGCATTGCGCACCAAATCCCGAATCGCCACCTCGCCCTTGCCCTCCAAATTGGCGGAACGGCTTTCCAGCGTCAGCACATGCTCCTGCCGCAATTGCAGCTCTGCCGCATCCTCAATGGTGATAATCCGCTCATCATGGGGGATATAGGAAGAAAGCACGTTCAGCAAAGTCGTTTTACCGCTGCCAGTGCCGCCGGAAACGATAATATTCAGCCGCCCTTTGACACAGGCTTCTAAAAACTGCGCCATTTTCAAAGACAAGGAGCCGAAACCAATCAAATCCTGCACAGTTAAAGGAATCGCCGAAAATTTACGAATGGTCAGCGTGGGCCCGTTGAGAGCCAATGGAGGGATAATGGCATTGACCCGGGAGCCGTCGGCCAAACGAGCGTCCACCATGGGATTGGCCTCGTCAATATGGCGCCCCAGCGGGGAAACGATCCGATCGATAATGCTCATCACATGCTGGGCATCATGAAAGACGATGTCGCTTTTTTCCAGCTTGCCCCGGCGCTCTACATAGACCTGCTTGGGGCCGTTGACCATGATCTCGCTAACGGTTGGATCGCTGAGCAGCTGCTCCAAAGGACCCAGCCCCTTCACCTCGTTATAGATCTCCTTGGCCAGCCGGTTGCGATCCGGGCGAGGCGCCTGATTGCCGTACACCTCCAGCAGCCCGTCGATCATTTCCTTCACATCAGGCTCTCCCTGATTGCGCTGGTTTTTATTGAGCAGATCCACCACTTCCAGGTGTACCTGCTGCCGCAAAGCGGCGTATTCTTCCCCCACCGGCTGGGGCTGATTGCTTTTGCCTGTTTGGGGCTTTTGTCGATTCATTTGTTCCAGCAATCCCATGCTTTAGCCCTCCCGCTTTTGGACAGCCCTTTAGTCACAGCCTGTCCGTAAACTGCAATTGGTCAACCCGTTTATTTACGCCGACCCTTTTTTGCCGAAAGGCTGCCCCCCGCACTGCGGGCCAGCTCCTTGGCAAATTGGCCAATTGCGATGGAAATTTTACTTCTGGGATAGCTCATCACCAAGGGCGCGCCCCGATTGACGGCCTTGGCGCAATTTTTATAGTCACAGGGCAGCAGCAAAACCGCCTGACTGCCCAAAACATCTTCAATATCTTTTCGTTTCAGATTGGAAAACCCATCCCGATTGACAATCAACCGCAGACGATCCCGCAAATTTAAGGATTCCAATACATGAAAACTCACCTGGGCATTGCGCAAAGAAGAAATATCCGGGTTAATCACAAAAAACACCTGGGAGCATTGCTCCAACGCACTTAGGGAAATATCGGTAAAGGCCGGGGGCATATCAATAATGATATAATCAAATTCCCCCCGCAAGCCCAAAATGATTTTTTCAATATGCTCCGGCTTGATCAGCTCTGCATATTCCGGCCCGGTAGGGGCGCATAACACCCGCACGCCGCTATGATGTTTGTACAAAAAGCTGGCCAGCGCCGCATAGTCATAATCGTTTTCTTCTACCATATCCACTATGGTATCCGATTTGACAATA
This sequence comes from uncultured Peptococcaceae bacterium, assembly GCA_964407445.1. Taxonomy (GTDB): domain Bacteria; phylum Bacillota; class Dehalobacteriia; order UBA4068; family UBA4068; genus JAILCQ01. The sequence continues at coordinate 4,356 of CAYOVS010000011.1, read as the reverse complement.
TCCAAAAAAACGCCCACATCGCCAAATTGCAAATCAAAATCCAACAAAGCCACTCTTTTGTTCATTTTGGCCAAGGCCACCGCGGTATTCACCGCCACCGTGGTTTTGCCCACGCCGCCCTTGGTGCCAAAAAAAGCCAGCACCCGGGATTCGTAGCCGATCTGACCAGATGCGGAGGCCTGCAACCGGTTTTGCTCCCGATTGTACAAGGATAATACCGCCTCTGCCGGCGTTTCCTTGGTATTGGCCAGCTCAATAATCCGGCTGATGCCGCAATTCATCGCCCGCTGCAGCATATTGCCGTCCGTTTCAGTACACAGCAGCAGACATAGCAGAGAGGGCCGGGTCATATACAGCCGCTCGATAAAATCGCTTTCCCGCCTATCCAGACAATCGCTGTACAAAACCAATACATCGGCGGGGATCGCTCCCGCTTTCTCCAAACCAACGCTATCCGCAGCCAGCTTGGCTACTGTTTGCAACCGATCCGATTGCAATACCTGGGCTGCTTCCTCCCGCATTTCGGCAGTGGCGGCAGCGATCAGAACTTTTAATTTTTCCATGATGTCCTCTGCCTCTCCCTCTGCGCAACTGCGCTGCCGATTTGCCAGATCGTTCAACGGAAACTGTATTTGTCCACCGGCAGCGTTTCGCTTTGCTGCTGATCGGTCACTGCCCGCAGCAACAGGCAAATCTGCCCCTGCCCGGAAGCAAAGGTGATCTTCTCGGCAATTTCCACATCGTCCGCCAGCAAGGTTACCGTGTCATAGGCAGCGGTACTTTCCTCTCCTGTGGCGGCTGCCAAGTTTTTGCCAACAGCCAAAACCCGGATGTTCTCCGCCACCATCATGGTGGTGGCCAGACTGGTTTGCTGGTTTGCGCTCATATCCACAGCTTTATCCTGCTGGGGCACGTCCAAGGTGACCAGTACATCCACCCTGTCGTTTTGCCGGATAAACCCTGCCACACCGCTAACGCTGTTCACCGCCACCGACAAGGCCCGCTGCCCTTCCTCCAACAGGTAAGATAGCCCGTTGTTGCTTTCGCCAACGCCTCGCAGCTTGGAGCCGAGAATTTGTTCTCCTTGGATGATCTGCCCATCACAAAGCAGGCCATAGGCTTGCGCAGGATCCGAGATGGCCTTGGGATGCACCGCTGCTTGCGGTACTTGCGTCACCGTCAGCATTTGCGCGTTCAATGGCGTATAGGCTGGAATATCCGCCGCCGCCACCACTACGGGAACCAATGCTTCCGGCTGGCCTTGATCCAGGGATTGCAAATACAGATACAACAATACCGCCGTAATCACAGCGGCGAAAGCCGCCAACAGATAAACTTTTTTCATCTCTCGCACCTGCTTTCGCCGCCATATCTTTCACCGGGCTTCACAGCCCGGCAGCAACTGCCATGAAAAGATAACTCTTATTCGCCAGCGGGAACGCTGCCGCCCAATTTTTCGGTAATGGTGTTAAAGGTGCTGGTCAGGCCGCCGCCCATAGCAGAAATTGCCACTACCACGATCACTGCGATCACTGCAATAATCAGGCCGTATTCTACCATGCCCTGTCCGTCTTCCTGCGCGATAAAGTTTTTGATCATGTTTTTCATATTCGTATTCTCCTTTATGTTTTTTTGGTTTTAGCCTCAACGGGCTTTGGTTGAGGGCATTTGCAGCCCCAAGGTGCTACGCTGTTCCCTACTGTTGCCATAAGGTACTACGCCATCGTCCATTCTTTTTTCTACAGTTGCGGCTGCGCCACACCCCTCCTTACTTTGCCTACGCTCCGTCGCCAATATTTTATCTGCACCGTATGGCACAGTTTATAGGCAGCCTGATGATGCCCAAGAGAGCGTCTACCACAATACCACCTGCACCATCAAAAAAGCAATCGCCAAAAAAGGCCCCATGGGGATCATCTTTTTAAAAGCATCTGCCAGAGGAAGATTGCTCTGAAAAACCGACATAGCCAAAAGCAATCCGCCCATCACCACGATGGTATACAGGCTGTCCATCAATCCCGCGGCAAAGCCGATGGCCGCGGCCAGCTTCACATCCCCCATGCCGATATGCTTGCCCCATAGGGACGGCAGCAAAAACAAGATCAGGCAAAGCAGCATCCCCACCAAGGAAGAACGCCAGTCGAAGCTGATCAGACCGGCCGCCGCAAAAGAACCGGCAACCACAAACACCGCCAAAACCAAGCAATTGGGGATCAGCCGCGCTTTGAGATCGGTGATCGACAGCATCGCCGCCAACATGGTCATCAGCAGCAGGTACAAGAGTCTCGGCTCCCAGCCCAAGGCCAGATACGCAGCCACATAAAGCAAAGCCAACAGCCCGCTCACAGCAAGCTGCAGCCGGTGATCGAAAGCGCCGCCCCGGCCTCTGCGGCGCAGCAACCAGCCTGCCACAAAGCAAGCCAGCCAACCGGCAGCGCCACCTGCCAGCGCAAACACCCCAACCCAGCCACCATTGCTCATGTACCAACCACCTCCCTGCTTTCGACGCAACAAAAAAGCAGCCGAAATCGTTCCGGCTGCCATAAGTTGCGGTATACGAGAAGCAACCCCTCAGTGGGTTTTTCCTCTTCAGACAAAGCAAATCGCAGCAGCAAAACGCCACGGCATACCTTCATCTGCGCATATTCTTGACTTGGCAACCGGCTGTCATAGGTTTTTTATCAAAAAACCCGTAGACCCTTGGCTTTGCGTCCATACCTTTCGGCATGTTTGCCCTTAACATGGGGATGATATTGATCATCCACGGTCACTTTAACACCAAACTCCAAGGTTGTCAATAGCTTGCTGAAAAAACTATCAATAACAGGCAAATTTATTTTGATTACAGTAATAATGTTATTGACAGAAAAATGCGGATATGTTACACTGTTGGCGGATGATAGTCATCCCCACGAAAAGGCAAACCGACTGAAAAGACGGGGCGCAAAACTATAGGGCCTAAGGGCAATAGCCTAGGGCAGCCAGTTGCCGTACTCAAGAGCATACCGGGGTTTCCCCCCCCCATTGTCTGAGCAACAGCAACAGAAAGATTCTTTCGTTGCTGTTTTTTTTCGTGATAGCGTGATAGACTGAAATCCACAAAATAGAATGTGAAAGGATGTTCAAAATGAGAACCTCTGCAAAAAGCACGACAAAATTATTGGTCATACTCATCGGCATCATGCTCATAATCACCGTAGCGTCTCCCTCCTCCTTGGCAGCAGATAGAAATTGCAATGGTTGGGGCTGGGGCAGTCATTGGCAAAGTTATGATTGGGATTATCAGTATGCCTCCTCGTATTATCTGATCTGGGGTATGCAAGCCAGAGCTTGGCAGCTGGATGTAAAATGCAATGAGCTGGACAGCTTGGCCAAATTATATGCAGAGGATCAATACGAATACATCATAGCGCTGGTAGATTGGACGAACACAAAAATCGATGCGGCCGTCATAAAAGCACAGCAAACGCCTTGGAATGACATCTGCTTGTTAATGCAGCAAGAAAATATTTTAGTAGACAACGCCATGTTCTGGGGCAGATTGACCGGCTATGAAATCGAATGCGTCTATACCCCTTATCAGATTGACGGCAGAACGGTTATGATCGATCCGTTGCGGGTGGTCAACACCAGAAAATAAGCAAGTAATGCTTTTAGAGTAACAACAAAACAAAGAAATTAGCAAAATGTTTTTTATTTGTAACATATTTTTCATTTTGTAACAATTT
>CAYOVS010000011.1:0-618 GCA_964407445.1 uncultured Peptococcaceae bacterium | reverse complement strand
TTGCAAAACAGACGCAGTTGCTATACAATAATAAAACAGCAATGGATATTTTATGATTGAGATGCCGCAACATATCGCAGATTTGCTGCGTCAAAAAACCGTTTGCATTTATCAACTGCCCCAAGTATCCAAGGTGATCCTCTACGGCTCCTATGCCAAAGGCTTGGCCACACCCGGCAGTGATATTGATATGGCTGTGTTTTTTGATACGGATAAGCAATTTTTTCTGGAAGAATACCGGCAACTGGTTCGCATCTGCAATACACCCTTGGTGGATATTCAGGTACAAGCTTTCAGCAGCCGGGAACTGCTGGATCCCTGCGGTATCATTGAAGAAATCGTCCAATTTGGTATAGAACTCAGTCCGCTGGGGCAATTGCTGATCTAACCGGTAATTCCGGAAAGCGCCGACTGGTGTACAGACGGCGCTTTTTTACAATCAAATCAACCTTGCCTGGGTCAAGAAAATGGGGAAATTGTAGTGGAAGGTATTTCCGTAATCAAAAGAGAAGAGTTTCACCAAGCAGATAGCAATACTGTGCCGATTTTGCTAGCCAAAGGCGCCGGTCTGGAGATCATGCATCAAACAATTCTTTCCGAGGCTATCATTTGGTTAAC
>CAYOVS010000010.1:0-17010 GCA_964407445.1 uncultured Peptococcaceae bacterium | reverse complement strand
GAACGCCGGGGGGGCAGCACATCACAAATTCGCTGCACACGCAGCCGGCTGTTTCGTCAATGGGCAGGGAAATTTTTTCGGCGTAACAGGCTTGCTGGGGGGTGGCCACCACTTGTGGATCGATATACTCCTGAGAGAGTAGGCCGCTTTTATCCCGCTGGTAGCGGCGGCGAATCTCCGCCAAGGCGGATACCAGCCGTTCTACATCCTGTTTGCGGTCGCCGATGGATAAATAAGCTAAAATATTACCTAAATCGCCAAATTCGATCTGAATATCGTATTCATCCCGTAAGATATCGTACACTTCGATACCGGCCAAGCCGATATCCAGGGTATGCACCGATAATTTTGTCAAGTCAAAATCAAATATGCTATCCTTGTTGATTAACTCTTGGCTATAGGCATAATAGCCGGGGATGGTGTTGATCTCGTTGCGGGCATATTCCGCCAGCGCCGTTACCTTGGCAAAGGTTTCCCGCCCACGCAGAGCCAGATTGCGCCGGGAAATATCCAAACTGGATAGCAGCAGATAGGAACCGCTGGTGGTTTGGGTAAGGTTGATGATCTGGCGCAAATAACCGGCGTTGACGTGGGGGCCTGCCAAAAGCAGCGAGCTTTGGGTAAGGCTGCCGCCGGATTTGTGCATGCTGACGGCGGACATATCCGCACCTGCCGCCATAGCGGAAAGGGGCATATTCTCGCCGAAATAAAAGTGGGTGCCATGGGCTTCGTCGGCCAGCGCCAGCATCCCATGGTCATGGGCCAGACGCACAATGGAGCCAAGGTCGGAGCAGATGCCGTAGTAGGTGGGGTTGTTGACCAGCACCGCAACGGCTTCCGGGTGCTGGCAGATCGCCTTTTCCACCTGCGCAAGACGCATCCCCAAAGAGATGCCCAAGCGCTGATCCACCTCGGGATTGACATAAACCGGCTCTGCGCCGCATAGTACCAGAGCGTTGATCACGCTGCGGTGCACATTGCGGGGCATGATGATTTTATCATGCTGCTTGCAGGCGGTGAGCACCATGCTCTGCACTGCAGAGGTGGTGCCGCCTACCATTAAAAAGGCGGCTTCCGCCCCAAAGGCGGCGGCGGCCAGCTGTTCCGCCTCCCGGATGACCGAGATGGGATGACAAAGATTGTCCAGGGGCTTCATGGAGTTTACGTCCAAGCCCACGCATTGTTCGCCTAAAAAGCGGGTCAGTTCCGGATTGCCCCGGCCCCGTTTGTGGCCGGGTACGTCAAAAGGAACCACCCGCATTTTGCGAAATTTTTCCAAAGCTTCATAAAGAGGCGCCCGCGATTGATCCAGTTTTGTCATTAGCGCACCCCCTTGCTTTTTGTGTTTTTCATCTTCTGCTTTCTGTTTGCTTGCCAAAGCGCCCGCTGTTCTGTAAAAAGCTTTCCATTATTTAGGAAGAATAGGGGTGGCAATCGCCATACTGAGCCTGCTTACCCAGTGTCGTATTGAGGAAAATTATAGCATACGCGGCAAGGGTAGTCAAGATTTCATCTGGACGGTGCTGCCCGCCAGATTCTTTGTTACCACCAGTTTTTTATCGATCCGCTGCCGCAGCTCCGGCACATGAGAGATCACGCCCACCAGCCGCTGCCCCATGCTAAGCTGATCCAAAATGGCCAGCGCTTTTTCCAGCGATTGTTCATCCAAAGAGCCAAAGCCTTCGTCGATAAACATGGCGTCCAGCTGCACGCCGCCTGCGTATTGCTGGATCACATCCGCCAATCCCAGCGCCATGGATAAGGCTGCTTTAAAGGATTCTCCCCCGGACAGCGTGCGGATATCCCTGGTTTTGCCGGTATAATGATCCAGCACGTCCAGATCCAGACCGATGGCCGTCCGTCCGTCGGCGCAATCCTCCCGGCGCAGCAGCACAAATTGACCGTCGGTCATCAGCTGCAGCCGCCGGTTGGCGCGGTCGATGATCCGTTGAAAATACGCGCCCTGAATATAGCGTTCAAAGGCTAATCGAGGACGATTGGTCAGCTTGCCTGCTGCGGTGTCGTATAGCTGCTTCATGGCCATCCATTGTTTGCCCAGCCGGTCATAGTGCAGCCGGTGTTCCGCCAGCTTGTCCGCCAGCTCCTGATTGGCCATGCGGCGGCGAAACACCTCTCTGGCCTGGGCTTCTCCGGCTTGCCGCTGCAACGCTAGCGCCGCCAATTGCTGCTGCAAAGCGGTCACATCCTGGGGCTGCAAACCGGCGCAGCTTTGACGCAAGCTGTTTACCAGCGCTTGGGCGCCGTTCTTTTCTCCGGTATAGGCTTCCACCTGTTGGCGTAGCTCATCTGCCTGGGCTTGGGGCAGCAGTGCGGCCAGATAGGCGGTTTCTGTAGCAAAGCCTGCCTGTTGGCAGGCCTGCTGGAAGGCGGCTTGGGCTTGGGCGGCGTTTTCGGCGGCATCCTGCTGTTGCAGCCGCTTTTCCTCCAAACGCAGTTTCAGTCGTTCCGTTTGCGCCAACTGCTGCTCGTAGGCTTGTCGGCTGCGGTTGGCGGCGTCCAGCAGCGTATCCCGGCTTTGGCTGGCCTGGGCGATGGCGATTGCCGCCTGCTCATGGCTGGCATAGGTCAGCTGGCGGCGCAGGGCGGCTTCCTCCGCCCGTTTGCCTTCCGCATCCAAGGCGGCAGCCTGTTGGTTGGCCAGATGCTGCTGTAGCTCCTGCTCTAATGCGGCCAGCTCCCGGATTGCCTGCTGCTGCCGCTGTAAATCCTTTTGCCGTTCCATCTCTGCGGTTGCCAGCTCCTGTTCCTTTGCCCGGGCTTGCGCCAATTGGGTCTTGGCAGCGTCCAGCACCTTGGCCAGCAGAGCCTCTGCTGCGGTGATGGGCTGTTCCTCCGGCAAATCGGGTGCAAGCTGCTGCCGCAGCGCCTGCTCTTGCTGCTGGCATTGCCCTTGCAGCAGGGCGGCTTGCGCCGCCAGCCTGCGGCTTGCTTCATCGGCTTGGGCTGCTACCTGCCGGGCTTTTTCCAGCTGCTGTTTGTCCCCGCCGCCTGCCGTAAGCCGGGCAGGGTGGGGATGGGTGGTTGCGCCGCAAACCGGGCAGGGCGTTCCCGGCTGCAAGGTTTGTGCCAAAATACCGGCTTGCTCCCGCACAAAAGCGTTTTGCAGATCGGTGTATTGCTGTTGCTTTTGCTGATAGTCCAACAAAAGCCGGGCGCATTCCTCTTGCAGCCGCTGTAGCGCCTGATGGTTTTGCTGCCATTGGGCAAACAGCGTTTGGTTTTGCCCTGCTTGCGCCAGCTGCCGCTGCAGATTTTCCAGCTTGCCGGTGAGGGCGGCTTGCTCCGCCGGGATTGTGGACAGAGCCGCCAGCTTTTCCGCCAGCCCGGCGCTTTCCTGTTGCCGCTGCTGCTGGCGCAGGCGGCATTGCGCCTGAGCTTGTTCTGCGTCCTTGCTGATTTGCTCGGCCTGTGCCAGCGCCTGTTTCAAATCGGCTAGCTGCTGATAGCGAGGCAGCTCCCGGTTGAGCGTGTCGATCTCCGTTGCCAAAGCCTGGGCTTGGGGCAGTGCTGCTTCATCCCGGTTGCGGGCTTGCAGTAGGGTTTCCTGCTGGGGGATGCTTTCCAGCAGGGCGGCTTCGGTTTGGGCGATTTCCTGCGCCAGCTTTTGGCATTGGGCTTGCCGTTCCAGCGCCGCCTGCTGTCGGGGCTGCACCTGCCCGCTTTTGTCCGCCTGCTGCAAACGGCGGTATTTGGCGATAAATTCGTCCCGTTGCGCCAGCAGCCTTTGCAGGTTTTGTTCCTCCTGCGCCAACCGGGTGAGCTCCCGGTTGGTATGCTCCGCTGCCGCCAGCTGCCGGTTCCGTGCCGCTGCCGCCTGCTCCAGCGCCGCCAGCTGCTGGTTTTGTTCGTCCTCCCGCTGCTGATCCCGGGCAATTTGCCCGGCCAGCTCCTGCAAAAGCGGCTCTAGCTGATATAGTCCGCCTTCCGTCAGCAGTTGGCGCAGGGGGGCGGCTTCCTCGTCTTCCTCCGGGCAGACGATGGCGGAAAGATATTGGTTGATGGTGTTTTTTTGCTGCTGGTAGTCCTCGTGCAGTTGATCGGTTTTGCTTTTTAGCCGTTCCTGCACCTGCTGATAGAGGGCAGTATCAAAAATGCGGCGAAAGATGGCGCTGCGCTGGTCGGATTTGGCTTGCAGCAATTGCAAAAAATCCCCTTGGGCGATCATGGTGATTTGGCAAAACTGCGCCAGACTGATGCCCATGATCTGATCAATTTCCTCGTTTACCTGCCGCAAACCGGTGATCACCGTGCCATCTTCCCGATAAAGGGTGGCGTCGGCCTTTTGGCTGACCAGTCCTTCTCCCTTCTTTTTGGGGCGGGTGTATTCCGGGTTGCGCCGCAGGGTGTAGCGGCGCTGGCGATAGACAAAGGTAAGCTCCACAAAGGTTTCCGTATCGGCGGCGGCAAAATCACTGCGCAGCATTTTTGGCTCCCGGGCGCCGCCGCTGGAGGCGCCATACAGGGCAAAGGTCATCGCATCAAAAATCGTGGTTTTGCCTGCGCCGGTGTCGCCAGTGATCAAAAACAGGCCGCCCTTGCTCCAGTCGCTAAAATCAATTTCCGTCAGCCCGGCAAAGGGGCCAAAGGCGCTCATGGTCAGTTTGATGGGTTTCATTGTGCTTCCTCCTCCAGCTCCCGAAAGATTTGGCTGATGATCTGGGTTTGCGCCGGGCTCATTTCCTCACCCTGCTGCAAAAGGTAAAACTGGCCAAATAAAGCTAGCGGGTCTGCCAAAGCAGGCTCCGGCGCCAGCTCTCCCAGCTCCGGATTGGCAGCTTGGGGAAAATCCAGCCGCATCAAATTGGGGTATACCCCGCGCAGCAAGGCTAGGGTATCGGCGGTATCCTCCCGGTCGGTGAGGATGGCGCGGATATAATCCAGCCGTTCTTCCGGGGAGACTGCGGCGGTGAGCAGGGCGGCCAGCGGGCCCTGAATCTGCCGCAGATCATGCAGGGGCTGCAAAGGCAGCAGAGTTTGGCAAAGCTCCCCCTTTGCTTTTAGCTCCACCAAGGCCACGGTTTTTTCCTGCCGCGCTTCGGAGAAGGAGTATTTTAGCGGCGATCCTGCATAGCAGATCTGGGGGCCGCCGATGCTTTGCCGCCGGTGGATATGGCCTAAGGCCACATAGTCAAAGGGGGCAAAGACAGAAGCGTCGATATTGTCCAGCCCGCCCACGGTAACATTTTCCGAATCGGAGCGCAGGGGCGAAACCCCGGCCGCGGTGATGAATTGATGGGCTACCAGCACATTGCGGCAATCCGGCAGGGGCAGGATGGGGCTAAGCGCCGCTTCCATTGCCTGCTGGTAGCTATCGATGGACAGCCCAGGGAAAAAGGGTCTGGCCTGTGCCGGTTTAAAAAAAGGCAACAGCCAAAAGGCGATCTGGCCGTATTCGTCCTGAAATATCTGTTTGACAGGGGCGCCGCGAAACTGTCCCACGGGAAAAATATTGCTTTTGGCCATGATCCGTCCGCCAAAATCGATCCGCTCCGGGGAATCGTGATTTCCGGCGATCAGCAGCACCGGGATTTGCCGCTCCGCCCAGCCGGTTAAAAAATCGTCAAAAACCGCAACCGCTTCCGCAGCGGGGGCGGCTTTGTCGTAAACATCCCCGGCGATCAGCAGCAGATCCGGATGGTGCTGGTCGGCCAGGGATAAAATTTGCTTTAAAATATACTGCTGATCCTCCAGCAGATTAAATTCATTGACCCGTTTGCCGATATGCAGATCGGCCAGATGAAAAAATTTCATAGCTGCTCCTTGGACTGTTGCGCCAGATATTGCTGCAAAAAGGCTAGAGCCTGCCCATAGCCTGCAAAGCCTTGGCCGCTGATTTGCCGCAGACAGGCTTCGGCGGTGTAAGAGTGGCGGCGGTAGGGCTCCCGCTGGGCGATGGCGGTCAAATGCACCTCCACCGCAGGTAGCGCCACAGCTTTCAGCGCATCGGCAATGGCGATGCTGGTATGGGTATAGGCGGCGGGATTGATGACGATGCCCTGATAGCGGTCAAGCGCCTCCTGAATGGCGTCGATCAGCGCGCCTTCGTGATTGGATTGCAGGCAATCGCATTCCAAGCCCAGTTGGGTGGCTTGTTGGTGGATGTATTCTATCAATTGAGGATAGCTTTCCCTGCCGTAAAGCGCCGGTTCCCGGCGACCCAGCAGATTGAGGTTAGGGCCGTTGATGACTAAAATACGCATGGAAATCCTCCTGAATGGCTTGTGCCGTAGCAGCGGCGGGGCCGTTATTGTTGATGGCTTTGGCAGCCCAGTCCCGGTAGAGGGGGCTGCGTTGTTGGTACAGCCCTTGCAGTGCAGGCAGCCCGGCGGAGAGGGGACGTCCCTTTTGCGCCAGACGGGGCAAGGCGCGCTGCAGCCAATAGATGCGGCCGTTTTGCTGCAGCTCCGCCAGATTGGCAGGCTGCTCTATCACGCCGCCGCCGCAGGCGATGATTTTCCCCATTTGGCGGCCTGCTTTTTGCACCTGTTCCTGTTCCAGCAGACGAAATTGCTGCCGTCCCAGCTTTTGCAGCAGTTCTCCCGCAGGCAGGCCGTGGGCTTGCGCCAGCAGCTGATCGGTATCCAGCAAAGGACGGTGCAACGCCTTGGCCAGCAAGCCTGCTATCCGGGTTTTGCCTGCGCCGGGCATGCCGATCAGCACGATATTGGTCATTTGCTGCCGCAAGCTTTGGCATACGTTCAGGCTCAAGGGCTGGGGCAGGCTTTCGCCCAAAAACAGCTCCGCTGCCGCCCGTGCCTGCTCTACCAGCATCAGCAGCCCGCCCTGCCCGGGCAAGTCCAGCTCCCGCCCTTGACGCAACAGCCGGGTTTCTAGGGGGGTATAGACCAAATCGGCCACCCCGGTGAGCTGGGGAAATTCCGCTAGATCCACTGGCCGGTTCTGGGGTAGGGGGGACATACCCACCGGGGTGGCGTTCAAGATCACTTGACTGTCCCTCAGCTGGGGCAGCGCCTCCCAGGGCAGTATTTGCGGATAGGGCGCTTTGCCCGGTTGGGGGGCAGCGTGGGTAGGGGCGTGACGGCTCAGACAAACGATCCGCGCCGCGCCCTCCTCCTCCGCCAGCACTGCGGCGGTTTTGGCGGCGCCGCCTGCGCCCAAAATCAGCACCTTGGCTCCGGATAAGGTCACGCCGCTTTGTTCCAGCAGCAGCTTTAGCCCCGGGTAATCGGTGTTATCCCCAAAAAGCCGGCCGTCCTTTTGCCAAACTAAGGTGTTGACCGCGCCGATGCGTTGAGCCAGCGGGCTGAGCTGATCGCAATAGGCCATGGCGGCGGTTTTATAGGGCATGGTGATATTGAAGCCCCGATATTGGCCGGGCTGTTGCAGCAGGGCGGTCAATTGGGGCTCCGTCACCGAGAGCGCTTGATAGGCGTATGTGCCAAAACAGGCATGGATTTGCGGCGAAAGGCTGTTTGCCACATTGCCGCCCAGCAAGGCGCAGTTCATAGACCTTTGTCCTCCTCTGTGGTTTGCAGCAGCGCTTGCTGCCGCTCCCGGCTGAGGGTCAGCAGCAGCGTGTACAGCCGCTCCGCTGCCTCCGCCAGTTGGGGGCCTGCCTGCTGCCTCACCTTTTGCAGGATTTGCCGTTCCCGTTCCGTATCCCGCACGGCCACACCTTGCCGCCCCTTGCAGGCGGCAACTGCCTCCGCCAAGGTCATCCTTTCGATAAAAGCAGCCAGCAAACGCTGATCTACCAAATCAATTTGTTGTCGCAAAGCTGCCAAATCCTCGTTTTGCCGGGTCATCGCATTGTTCTCCTTCGCAATCGATCTAGGGAACCTCTGATTCATTCGGGGCAGCGTCTTGGCGGCTCTTTTGCCGCTATGCTGCGTCTTCGTCAGTCGGCGTAGCAACCGGCTACGCCTCCCTCCTCATCCTGGCCTAGCAACAAAATAGCTCGCCAATCCGCAGACCCTCATTTAATCAGATGTCCCTAGGGTGTTTGCCGCAACCAGCGGCAAGGTGAGCAGCGCTTCTTTTAGCGTTGCCCCAGGTATAGATCCAGCGCCACCAAGGCGCAGACCGCCTCCACCGCCGCTACCGCTCTTGGGGCGATGCAGGGGTCATGCCGTCCTGTGGCTTGAATCTGGCAGGGCTGGCCGGTGGCAAGATCCACCGTGGCTTGGCTTTTGCCGATGGTGGGGGTGGGTTTGATCGCTACCCGCAGCAAAACCGGCATCCCGGTGGTGATCCCGGCCAAAGCGCCGCCGTGGTGGTTGGTGTCGGTGCGCACCTGCCCTGCCGGGTCAAAAGAATAGGGGTCGTTGTTTTGGGAGCCCTTGCGGTCTGCTGCCCCAAAGCCTGTGCCAAATTCCACCCCTGTTACCGCCGGGATGGCAAACAAGGCCGCTGCCAGCCGGTTTTCTACTCCGTCAAACAGCGGATCTCCCAAGCCTGCGGGCAAGCCCTGAATCATCCCTTCGATGATCCCGCCCAGAGAATCGCCTGCGGCCTTGGCGGCCATGATCGCCTCCGCCATCTGCTCCCCGGCGGCTTGCTCCTGCACCGGCAGGGGGCGGGCGGCAATTTGCGCCGCGGCTGCTTCGCTGATCCCCAGCGGATCAAAGGGGCGGTCGGCAATGCCGCCTACCGCTGCCAAATGGGCGGCGATTTCCACGCCCCTCCTGGCTAAAATCTGGCGGCAAATCCCCCCGGCCAGGCAGAGGGGGGCGGTGAGCCTGCCGGAAAAATGACCGCCGCCTGCTTGGGGGGTAAAGCCGTGATATTTGACAAAGACGGGATAATCTCCGTGTCCCGGCCGGGGACGCTGCGCCAAGGACTGATAATCGGCGCTTTGGGCGTCCAGATTGTCGATGATACCGCAAAGGGGCGTGCCGCAAGTGCAGTTTTGCAATAAACCGGAGAGAAAACGGGGCTGATCCGGCTCCTGCCTGCCGCTGCACCAAGGGAAACGCCCCGGGCTGCGCCGCGCCAAAAAAGCCGCCAATTCTTCCTGGTCAATCGTTTCTCCCGCAGGCAGGCCTTGCAGCACCATGCCCACGGCTGCTCCGTGAGATTCGCCGAAAAGAGAAAGGTGCAGGTTTTGTCCAAAATCAGAGCTCATAATAGCTGCCTCCCAGCGTAGAAAAGTCTTGCCAAAAATTTGGATAGGATTTGCGGACGCAGCCATCCGCCGTTAGCTTGATCTCCCCGGTGGAAAGCGTGGCGGCAATGGCGGCGGCCATGGCCAGCCGGTGATCGCCCCGGCTTTCCGCCCAGCCGCCCTTTAGTCGGGGGTTGCCGGTGACGGCCAGTGTATCCCGGGTTTGCCGCGCCTGCCCACCCAAAGCATTGAGAAGTGCGCATACCCCATCCAGCCGGTCGCTTTCCTTGTAGCGCAGCCGTGCCGCATTATAAAACAGGCTGGTTCCTTCCCCGGCGGCGGCGGCCATGGCCAAAGGGGGCAGCAGATCCGGAATATCGGCCATGTCTACCTCTATGGCCTGCAAGGGCGCTTGCTCTGCCCGGATCAGCCCCGGGGCGCGGTGCAGCTTTGCGCCCATCAGCCGCAGCAGCGGCACGATTTCCCTATCCCCCTGAGTGGAATTTTCTGCTAAGCCGGTAACGGTAACATCGCCGCCGATTGCCCCGGCGGTAAGAAAAAAGGCGGCGCCCGACCAATCCCCGGCGATTTGCAGCAAGCCCGGAGAGCGGTAGCGCTGTCCACCTTTGATATAGTAGCCTTGTTCCGTTTGGAGGATGCGGATGGAAAAAAGCTCCAGCATTGCCAGGGTGATCTCCACATAGGAGGCCGATTGCAAAGGGCTGCTTAAGACGATCTCGCTATCCTGCGCCAGCAGAGGCAGCGCCAGCAGCAGCCCGGAGATATATTGGGAGCTGATATTTCCCGGCAGCAGGTACAGCCCCCCGGACAGGGTGGATGCCGAAAGGGTCAGGGGCAGACGCTGCCCGTCCAGCCGGGCGCCATGCTGCTCCAGCGCTTGCAGCAGGGGCGTCAAGGGTCTGGCCGCCAACCCGGCACTGCCCGTAAAGCGGCAGGAAAACCCCAGCGCCGCCGCCACCGGCAGCAAAAAGCGCAGAGTAGCGCCGCAATCGTCGCAGTGGATTTGGGGGATGGTAGGGACGCTTTTTTGCAGGGAAAATGGGCATACCAAATAGCGGCCCGGCTGCACAAGGCGCAGCTCCGCTCCAAGAGCGGAGAGCGCCTTGCCGGTCGCGTCGATATCATCGCAAAAATTGTTTAGCTGTATTTGGGTGGGTTGGTTCGCTAGCGCGGCGCATAGCAGAGCGCGATGCGCCTCCGCCTTGGCGGCTGGCGCCGCGATGCAGCCCTTGAGCGAGCTGGGACGGATGATCTTGGCCATAATCGTCTCCGTTTGAGGGCAATAAATCTGCTAGAGCAGCATCTCCGGTACGTCGTAGCCGATGGCCCGCAGGGGAGAGCCGTCCGCGTCCGCGTATTTCAGCGGCATGGCGGAAAGCAGAAAATAGCCCCCATGTATCTTGCTGATGCCGTCATTCAGCCGATCCAGCTGATTGAGGTTTTCCACAATGACCATATTGTGGGAGAATAAAATTTTGTGGATGGGGTACTCCGTGGTGGTGATCTCATCCAGGGAAATCGCGTCTGTGCCTACCCCGTTTAGCGCAAAATTGCCCAACCATTGGGCGGCTTCCTCGGTGAGGGTGGGATAGCCTGTAAAATATTCTTCTTTGCCCCAAAGCTGCTGATAGCCGGTTTTAAAGACCAAAAACTTGGCGTCCGCCAGCCGTTCGGCAAAAGCCTTGAGAAAGGATGCTTCGATCTTTTTGCCCTTGAGATGGGTAACATCCACCAGCAGCGCCAGACCAAAGAATTTATCGATGGGCATATCGCTTAGGCTTTGCCCCTCCGGCAACATATGGGAAGGAGCATCCATATGGGTGCCGGTATGGGAGCTGATCTGGAGCAGCGTTTCCCGAAAGCCGTCCTGCTCCAAGGTGTTGGCAGGCTGCAATTGGGGTTGGGGCGTGCCGGGATAGACCGGCATATTTGAGGTGATTTCGTGGGATAGGTCTAGTAGACGCATAAGCAAATAACCCTCCTGAGTTTGATTTATTGTCCTATCTTACTTCCGCGAATAGAAACGACGCTATCCGGCCACGGCAATTTCGTGTCGCGCGTTCTCGTATGCGAAATATACGTTCGCGCACGCCCCAAAATTGCCGTGGCCGCCTAGCAGCACTGCTCTTCGCTCTTGGTTTGCTTTATTCCTTGCTTGCTTCTTCCGCCGGTTCTTGCTCTGTTTTTTGGGTCAGGCTGATGGCGTTGCCGCGCAGGCGGGCGGCGATGGTATCGCCGGGCTGCCAATCGCCTCGGAGGATGCCGTCGCTGATAGGATCTTCCAGCAAGTGGAGGATCGCCCGGCGCAGGGGACGGGCGCCGTAGACGCTGTCAAAGCCTTCCTTGACCAGGGTTTGATAAACACCGTCGCTGACTGTTAGGGATAATTGCCGTTCGGCAAGCCGCTTGCGTAAATCGTTCACCATTAGCACGGCAATTTCCTTTATTTGGGGCTGGGTCAAGGAGTGGAAAACAACAATATCGTCCACCCGGTTGAGGAACTCCGGCTTAAAGGTATGCTTCAGCTCGCTGAGCATCCGCTCCTTCATTTGCCGGTATTCATCATCAGCTTGCTCCTGCTCTCCTACGCCAAAGCCCATGGTGCGGTTTTGCCGTCCTGCTTCCGCCCCCACATTGGAGGTCATGATCATCACCGCGTTGCGAAAATCCACGGTGCGGCCGCTGCTGTCGGTCAGGCGGCCATCCTCCAATACCTGTAGGAGGATGTTGAACACATCGGGATGAGCTTTTTCGATTTCATCCAGCAGCACCACGCAATAGGGCCGGCGGCGTACCGCTTCGGTCAATTGGCCGCCTTCATCGTAGCCTACATAACCGGGGGGCGCCCCTACCAACCGGGAAACGGCGTGTTTTTCCATATATTCGCTCATGTCGATGCGTACCATGGCGTCATCCGCGCCAAACAGCACATTGGCCAAGGCGCGAGCCAGCTCGGTTTTGCCCACGCCGGTGGGGCCCATAAAGAGGAAGGAGCCTACCGGACGATTGGCGTTTTTCAGCCCGGCCCGAGAGCGACGCACCGCCTTAGCAATGCTGACTACCGCTTCCTCCTGGCCGATCACCCGCTGATGCAGCAAATCTTCCAGATGCAGCAGGCGTTGGGCTTCTTCTTCCCGCAGCCGGTTTACCGGCACGCCGGTCCAGTCGGCCAATACTGCCGCGATATCGTCCTCCGTCACTACCAGATTTTGGCTGGTGGTCTCTTTTTGCCAGCCCTTGCGTTCCTGCTCTAGGCCGGTTATCAGCTGCTTTTCCCGGTCACGCAGGGTGGCTGCCTTTTCGTATTCCTGAGCGGTAACGGCGGCTTCCTTTTCTTTTTGCACCCGTGCCAGCTCCGCTTCCTTTTCTTTCAGGTCGGGGGGCGCGGTATGGGCGTCCAGCCGCACCCGGCTGCCGGCTTCATCCATCAGGTCGATGGCTTTATCCGGCAAAAACCGATCGGTTAGATAGCGGGCGGATAAGGATACCGCAGCGGCCAGCGCACCATCGGTGATCTGCACCCGGTGATGCGCCTCGTATTTATCCCGCAGCCCATGGAGGATTTGCAGCGCTTCCTCTTGGCTGGGTTCGCCTACGGTCACTGGCTGAAAACGTCTGGCCAGTGCGGAATCCGCCTCCACATGCTCCCGGTATTCGTCCAGGGTGGTGGCGCCTACGCATTGTAGCTCTCCCCGGGAGAGGGCGGGCTTGAGAATATTGGCGCCGTCGATGGCGCCTTCCGCCGCGCCGGAGCCTACCAGCGTATGCAGTTCGTCGATAAAAAGGATGATATCCTTGTTTTCGCGGATCTCATCCACCATTTTTTTCATTCTTTCCTCAAAGTCGCCCCGGTATTTGGAGCCTGCTACCATTGTGGACATATCCATGGTGATCACGCGCTTGTTCAGCAGGATATCCGGCACCTTGTTTTCCACGATCATTTGCGCCAGCCCTTCCACAATGGCGGTTTTGCCCACCCCCGGTTCGCCGATCAGCACCGGATTGTTTTTGGTGCGGCGGGAAAGGATCTGGATCACTCTTTGGATCTCTTTGTCCCGGCCAACCACCGGGTCTAGCTTATCCTGGCGGGCCATTTCCGTTAAATCCCGGCCGAATTTATCCACAGTTGGCGTTTTGCTGTTCTTTTTGGGGCTGCTGCCGTCCTCGGAGCGGCCGTTTGCTTCTTCCGCCTCGCCGCCTCGTTCGCCTGCGCCCTGTTGCAAATATTGCAGCACCAGCCGGCGTAGCTTGCGCACATCCGCATCCGCCATATCCAGCAGCCAGTGAGAGGCCGCGCCTTCTTCCTCGCCTGCCAGGCCCAGCAGCAAATGCTCGGTATCAATGAAGCTGACGCTCATTTGCACCGATTCCTGCACCGCTAATTGCAAAGCCCGTTTGGTTTTGGGCGCGGGGCCCAGATAGCGGCTGCCGTAATTGGCCTGATCGTCAATGGCGTCCGCCAACACCTGGGCGTTTAGGTTGAGATCGGCCAGAATCCGGGCAGCCAGCCCATCCTCCACGCCAAATAAGCCCAGCAGCAAATGCTCGGTGTTCAGATAGGCAGAGTGCCGCTCTTTGGCGATTTTTTCTGCCAGAGCCAGTGCGCGTTGGGCTTTTTCCGTCAAGCGCTGCACCATTCGACCCATCACCTGATTGCCGTTGCCTAACGCACCGGAAAGAATCCCGCCCAAACGGCTGGAGAGCGCATTGAGCTGCCCGGTTTGGGCGGCACATTGCTCACAGAGGAAGGTTTCTTCCACTGTGTTGTTATTGATCCTGACAATTTTTACGGTAGCTTCCCTTTCTCCGCATCTTTGACATTTCATACTTTGATCCCTCCGTATGTGTACGCCGACGGCCAAAATAACAAAGCAATGATGCCTTGGATGCCGTCTTTTTTGCCTGTTGGTAATTGCCTTGGTCAGTTAAAGTCATCTCGTAACAACAATAGCAGCAGATTGTTGAGGAGTTCTCCTCGCAGCGCGTCTGCGTCGCCGCTGTTTTTTAATACGGTATCATCCGTCATGGCCAGTACCATCATGGCTTCTCTTTGGGTGATAAAATCCTCTTCCAGCAAACGCTGGATCAGCTTTTCGCCGCCTTGGCGGGAGACCCGCTGCCCCTTGGCAGCATTGAGCAGGGAAATCAGATCAGATCCGCCCTCCATGCCCAGCTTGATGATGCGCAGATAACCGCCGCCCCCCCGGCGGCTTTCTACCAGATAGCCCTGGCCGCTGGAAAAACGGGTGGTGAGCACATAATTGATCTGCGACGGCACGCAGGTAAAAATTTCCGCCAGATCGCTGCGCTTTAGCTCCAGCACCCCGCTTTCCGAAGCGGCCAGCCGCCGCTTGATATATTCTTCGATTTGATTGGCTAAGGTGCTCATATTTGGCTGCTATCTCCTTTGTGGCGGCATTGGCGCGTCTTGGTACGCCGGGCGTGACCACGCGTTCTTGCTCCGCTTTGTTTGACTTGTTGCGGAACGGTCTGACGAAACCGCTGGGTTTTGTATACTGCGTGGTATTGGCTCAAATGCCGCAAGTCTTGACTGATTCTGACCTTTTGACCTTCTCTGACATTATTATAGCAGTTTGTATACGATTGTCAAGAGAAACGATAATTTTTCTTGTGCATATTTGTTTTCAACAGTTTTTGGATAAATGGCAAAAGCTGTCGTAAAATGGCGCAATCTTTACAAGAAAGTGATTGCTTGTTATGCCATTTTGCGACAGCTTTTTATGTTATGATTAGAATAATGCTGCAATATAAATATGTTTATGTGCCTATGCTTTGATTCCTTCCTGATAATCGGTAGACAAAGCGGTTTCGGCAAAGGTGTTCATTTGGTTAATAATGGCCAAAGCGTCGTCGATTACGCCCATGGCGATGGGACAACCGGTGCCTTCGCCCAAGCGCATATCTAAAATCATCAGGGGCTTTAGCTGCATTTCCTGGCAGGCCATCGCATAAGCGGGCTCTTCGGACACATGGGAGGGGATCATATATTCCCGGGTGAGCGGGTTAAACCGGTAGGCCAGCAGGGCCGCGGCGATGGAAATAACTCCATCCAGCACAATGGGTTTGCGATAATAAGCCGCACCGATGTACATTCCGCACATGGTGGCGATATCCAAACCGCCTACCTTGGAGAGAATATCCAGAAAATCGTTTTGCCGGGGCTTATGTAAATGCAAAGCATCGTAAATGACCTGTTTTTTGTTGGCAAAGGCTTCGTCGGTTAAGCCGGCGCCCCGGCCAATGCCCCGGTCGGATTCGAGATCGCCCAAGGCTGCTTTGATGCAGGCTGCGGCGGTGGTGGTGTTGCCCATGCCAACTTCGCCGGCACTGATGATCTCGTAGCCCTGCTCTACCGCTTCCTTTACCAGAGTAAAGCCTTGCTCCACGGCTTGCTGGGCGATTTCTCTGGACATGGCCGGTTCTTTGCGGATATTGTTGGTGCCTTCCATCAGCTTGATGCGTCGCACATTGCCGGCTACCGGGCCGATAATGCCCATATCCACCAGCTCCAGTTGCACCTGATGCTGCTTGCACAGCACGGTAATGGCACAGTTGATGCCTTTGCTGTAAAACTCCATCAGCATTTTGGTAAATTCCTGGGGAGCGGCGGCCACCCCTTCGGCATAAACGCCATTATCCGCGCCTACCAAATAATGAACCTTTTTGCGGATCTCATTTTTTACTTGCCCGGTAATCCCGGCCATCTGAATGCTGATGCGCTCCAACGCGCCCAAGCTGCCGGCTGGCTTGACCAAGGTATCCTGGTATTGTGCGGCGGCTTCCATTGCTTCTTTGTCCAAAGGCTTGATTGCAGCGTTAATTTTTTGCAGATCCATGCTGATCCCTCCTGTTTTGGTATAAAAAATATATTGTATAGTCCAGCCTGTTTGAGCGATTTAGAGCACATTCACAATTACTTTACGAAATTCGCCGATATGGGTTTCCATGGCCTTTTTTGCCTGCGCCTTATCTCGGTTGATGAGTGCTTGCAGGATATCTGCCAAATTTTCCATAGAAGCGGCCACGTTGCCGATGTTTTTCATATGGTAGTACCAGCCCCGGGTACAACGGTCGCCAACCTCTTCGCAGATCTCATTTAGCGGCTGATTTAACACGCAGCTGCGCAAAATTTGGTGAAATTGCTGATCTAAAATAGCCAGTTGGGTGCTGTTGTTCAGCTTGGTCTGATTGTTGATTTCCTCAATCAGTAGCTTCATGGTAGATAGCTTTTCGTCGGTAATCGTGTCTACGGCCAGCGAGGCGCTGAGCCCTTCCAAAGATTCCCGAATCTGATAAAGATTTTTTAGTTCCAGCAGATTGATGTCTTCGGCAAAAGTGCCAAAGCGGGGAACAATCCGCAGCAATTTTTTATTTTGCAGACGCAATAATAATTCACGCAAGGGAGTTCTGCCAATGCCAAATTCTTCGCATAAATCCTTTTCGTTAATGATCTCTCCCGGCTGATAATGCAAATACACCAGACGATGCTTTAAAATATCATAGACCTCGTCCTTGTCCTTTTTGGAAAGATTGCCGCTAAGTTCGTATTCCTGCTCCATTTGCCAACACTCCTCGAATTTACCTCAAAAGTAAAACGCTAATCAATCTATTATATCGCAAGTTTCGTAGAAGCGCAATGATCTGTTGCTGGTATAGAGAAAAACAACAAACCAAAAAAGCTTTTTTGTTGCTACGATAATATTTTATCATAAACGTGCTATAATTTGAAGTTTTTATAGCTGCGCTAATATTTTGTTTTTATTTTGATAAATAAGGAAAATTCAAAATAATATCCAATGTAATATCATTACAATACTATTAATATATTAATAGTATTTCACAGAAAGGGGAAATCCATTTTCCTATTCGATAATTGCATTGAG
>CAYOVS010000009.1:0-17694 GCA_964407445.1 uncultured Peptococcaceae bacterium | reverse complement strand
AGCAAAAGCGGAATACAAGCGCTCCGCGCTTGCACGTAGCTATAGCACAAAATCAAAGATTTTGGCTCTAGCTCAGACGTAACCGAACGGCACGGGAGCCGCACAAACCGTATAGCGGTGCTTCTTTTCGCGGGGGTAAGATTGGTGCAGCCAGAGTACTACCGGCGGCCTGCGCCGCCACCTCTCGACCCGCCCCCCCCAAAACCGCCAAAGCTGCCGCCACCGCCGCCGCCAAAGCCGCCGCCGAAGCTGCTACCGCCGCCGCTGCGTCGTCCGGCGCCGCCGCCCCGGGAGCTGCCGCCGCCGAAACCGCCAAATCCGCCAAAACCGCCGAAGCCGCCGCCGGAACCGCCGCCGGGCTTATGATGCTCATCGTCATCCCGGTGCTGCCGTTCCTTGCGGGGACGGGGCATAGGGCGGCCATGGAGCATAGGACCCATGCCGGGATTGGGGCCGGGGCCGTAATAGCGGGTGCGCCGTCTTCTACGGCCGCCGCCAAACACCCGGCTCATCGCAAAAATCATAACCACTACTACCACAATAATCATAATAATCGCCACTGTAATAATCAAAGAAAGCGCAGAGCCCAAAGAATATCCATCGCCAGTTTCCTGGGGCACAGAAGCCGCCCCATCCGTGGAGGGAATCACGGCGGTATCCTGCGAGGTACTGCCGCTTAGACCGTAGATGCTGTAAATCTTTTCACACATCACCTGGGCAAAGCTTTCCACCCCGGCCTCATAATCGCCGGTGGCAAAATCCGGCTCCAAATACGCATAGAGCATATCGCCGATCACCCCGGCAGACAGACTGTCCTCCAGCCCGGAGCCCTGCATACACCAGTAGTTTTCGTCGCCGATGGCCAGCAACAGCAGCAGGCCGTTGTCTTTTTCCCCATCCCCCAGACCCCATGAGTTGAACAAGGCATAGGCGTAATCCTCTATATCCGCGCCGCCCAAAAAATCTACGGTTACAATGGCAAATTGAGCGCCGCAGGCCGCATCCAAATCATTGACCTGCTGATTGAGGGTTTGTTCGCTTTCCGCGGAAAGCACATTGGCATAATCGGCCACCAGCCCATCCATGGGCGCGACCACCTCCAGCGCCGAAACCGGCCAAGCCAGCAAAGCCAAGAGCAGCAGCGCCGCTGCCGCCGTAAAAATAGTTCTTTTCTTCATCTTTTTGTCCTTTTTTATGTTCTGTGGCGGACTTCTCGGTTTTAGCGGTAGTAGGCCACCAGCGCAATGCCGCATACCCGGGCAAGCAACCCGGCGGGAAAGCCGGATAGCAGCGCATTGCACGCCGCCGCCTGGGCGTTATAGCCGTCATGCCCGATAATAGCGTTGGCAGATTCCAGCTCGTCCATCAGGCTTTGCCGGTAGCGCTGATCCTGATCGCTCAGCTCATACCCGGCCAGCGCATCATATACCGCCAGCGCAGCCTGACCCAATTGCTGATTGGCCGCGTATTTTGCCGCCGCGTCCTCCGCCTGCTGCAACTGCTCCCGGGCAGCCTGCAAATCTGTCAGCAGACTGTCGGAGGCAGCCAGATAGCGGGAAGCCACCGTGGCCAGATTGGTGGCGGCTTCCGCCCGGCGGTCAAGATCGTGATTGATGGAAAGCCCGTCCCCATTCACGCCCAGATAAAAAACCTGCCGGGCTTGCTCCGCCTGTCCGGCGAGCTTGCTGCCGCCCAGACCAAACACCGCCACCAAAATCATCACAATTGTTATTGACCAGGCAAATTGCCGTTTTTGCCAAATATGCATCGCGTTTTCCTCCCGGTTTGGACTGTGGGACGCTTATCTTTTCACGTCCAGCAGTCTTTGCTTCAATTCCCCTTCCAACTGCCGCAGCTGACCTTCCGCCACCTGCCGTTTGGCTCGGCCTTCGTCCTGGATTTTGACCACCTCGTCTAAGGTTTCGATCAGCAGCCGGTTGGTTTGCGCCAGGGTTTCCATATCCACCACGCCCCGTTCCGCTTCTTTGGCGGTGGCCACGGTGCTGGTTTTCAGCGTTTCCGCGTTCTTTTTCAGCAGCTCGTTGGTAAGATCGGTAACCTCCCGCTGCGCCTCCATGGCTTGCTGGGAATGGGAAAGCCCCAGCGCCAGCACCATTTGGCTTTTCCACAGGGGGATGGTGTTCACCAGAGAAGACTGGATTTTCTCCGCCATCAGCGCGTCGTTGTTTTGCACCAGACGGATCTGGGGCGACATTTGAATGGCGATGGTGCGGGTAAGATCCAAATCGTGCAGCTTCTTTTCAAAGCGGTCGATCAGCGCTGCATAATCGTTGGCGGCCTGGGCATCCTCGGGCAAGCCGCTTTGCTGGGCTTTGTCCAGCAGGGCAGGCAGCTCTACCGTTTTGGCCTGAGCCAGCTTTTCCTTGCCGGCCAGCACATACATGGAAAGCTCCTTCAGATAGAGCAGATTGCGGTCATACATCTGATCCAGCATGGCGATATCCTTGAGCAATTGCGCCTGATGGCCTTCCAGCATCCCGCAAATTTTATCCACATTAGCCTCTGCCTTGTCATAGCGAGCCTTGAGGGAAGCCACTTTATTGACGCTTTTTTTAAACAGCCCGGCCAGCCCTTTTGGTTCGTCCTGGGCGTTGAAGCCCTTCAGCTCCACCACCAGACTGCCGATCATATCCCCTACCTCGCCCAAATCTTTGGTGCGCACCGAGGCCAGCGCCTGATCGGAAAAATCGGCGATATTTTTTTGGGACGCGGCGCCGTACATTAGCACCTGATTGCTGTTGGCAATGTCGATCTTGGCGGCAAACTCCGCCACCTGCGCCAGCTCCTGGGGGGTAAGATTTTCTTCCAGCGCAACCGGGGCAGCCTGGGGCGCGCTGCTTTGCACGGCGGTGGCAGCGGTAGCAGCAGGGGCGGCAGGCTCCAGCGTCAGGGCGGGGATGGGTTTGGTATCGTTCATATGGATGCTCTCCTTTTTTCTTTTCTGTTCTATAGGTTCTATAGGTTCTATGCGTTCTATGCGCTTACGTTGCTCTGCTTGTTTTGTATTGCTTCGTTTTGTATTGCTTCGTTTTGCTTCGCTTGGCGTTCCGTTGCAAAACGCCTTCTTGACTGGGGAAAGCTATAATTGCAGCTTGATCTTGGGCTCCTGCTCCTCCTGCGTCTGGCTAGGCGGAGCAGCGGGCATATCCGCTTGCAGCAGACCGTCCCCGGCCAGCACTGCCCGGAGGGCGGCGGCTTCGGCGGAAACATCCAGAGCCTCGCCGGAAAACAGATTATCCAGCTGCTTATCAAAAGCAGCCTCTACATTGGCTAGCGAATGGACAATATCCGCCTTGGTTTGGCGAATATTGTCGCCGCCTGCGCCGGACGCATCCAGATTGGCATAGGTTTCCAGCAGCTTGATGGTGGTGGGCAAAAAATAATTGATAAACCTGCGAATTTGCGGCGCTTTGCCGGGGCTTTTGCGGATCTCCGCAAAAATAGCCTGAGAAACCCTTTGCAGCTTGTCGATAGAAGCGGAAACCTCAGGGTCGGCAATGGCCTCGTTCAGCGTCTGCAAACGGCTGAGATAGCCGGAGCCGTCCCGGATCACCTGATCCGCCAACTGGTCGCCGGTTAAAATCAGCGGTTCCTCCACCTGACTTTCCACCAGCTTGCCTGGGCAAAGCCGGTTGCCCAGCAGATACGCCCCCAGCGAAAGCAGGCAGGTCATCAGCAAAAAGCCCAGCTTGTACAGGGGGAAAAGCAGGCCGCAAAGCAGCCATACCCCGCCCACGGCATACACCGGCAGCGGAGAAGGGATTTTTTTGATTACGGTTTTCTTTGTCATAAGTACCTCCGGTTAGCAGACAGACCGTTGTGCAAGCCGCCTTGGCTGCGTTTTGGGACAGGCTGGCATAGGCAATGCTACGGTTTGCGCCAGTTGCTGTCATACTTAGTATATCATAGATCTTCTACATTTTTAAAGAGAATTTCTGTTATTTGCGGCGTAGCCAAACAAGCCACATAACCGTTTTGGGGAAAGAGCTGGGTGAGATAAAGCTCTCCCTCAGGCAAATGCAGCGGGCTGCCCTCCGTCAAGGCAGGAACTACCGAAAATTTGGCAAAATCCCAATCGATACCGGTTCCCCGCCACTTGACCACCGCTTCTTTGGCTGTCCACAGGGAGAAAAAAACGATTTGCCTGCGACCCAGCAGCCAAGTTTGCTCTTGGGGATGAAAAAAGCGGCGGGAGATCATTTTGGCCCGGGGCATGGAGCGCAATCGCTCCGTATCTAGACCGATTTCCTCCATGCTAAAGGCGTATAACACCAGATCGCCGCTATGACTCAGCGAAAAATGGGGCTGCGCCGCCGCAAAGCGGGGCTTTTCATCCTGCTGGCGGCAAGCCAGCTGCAACGGCGGAAACGCAACGCCGATCTCCCTGCCGTAATCCGCAGCCAATTGGCAAAGCCGCGCTTCCCGGTTTTGGGGCGCGGCTTTATCATATTTTTCCCGGTAAATCAAAACCGGGGCGCTCATTTGCACAAGGGGGCGTAAGCCGCGCCGATCAGCTCCACCAAGGCGTTGGGATCCATCTGGATCTGGGAACCGATTTTGCCGCCGGAAAAAACGATAGTATCGTAAAGCATTGCTTCTTCTTCTATAAAGGTAGGGAACGGTTTTTTCATGCCAATCGGCGAGCAGCCGCCCCGGATATAGCCGGTTAAGCTTAAAATATCCTTTACCGGGATCAGCTCGATGCTTTTTTGCCCGGCAGCCTTGGCCGCCTTTTTCAAATCCAGCTCTGCCGCCACCGGGATCACAAAGACAAAATGCTCCCGGCTGGGCGAAACCGTTACCAGCGTTTTGTAAACGATTTCCACCGGCATGCCCACCTTGGCCGCCACAGAGACACCGTCGATTTTGCCGTCGCTGCTATCATAGCTGTGCCCGGTATAGGACAAGCCTGCCCCATCCAATAGACGCATTGCATTCGTTTTTTCCAAAGCCGATTCTCCTCCAATCTTCCCCCCGGCGTTGGCAGCGCCGGTTTTGCACAATATGCTTAGTCACAGGGGAGTCGAACCCCTACGCTCCAGAAGTTCAGCCGCAGGAGGTTCGACTCCCCTGTGACTAGATCCCCAGCGCGGCAATGATCTGCTCCTGCCAGGCAAACATTTCTTTTTCTGCTTCTATGCCCCGCTCATGGTCATACCCCAGCAAATGCAGCAGACCGTGGATAAACAAAAACACCGTCTCCCGCTCCAGAGAGTGGCCATACAGCTCCGCCTGTGCCGCCGCCTTTTCCAGAGAAATCACAATATCGCCCAGCAGCAAATTACCTTCCTCCGGCAGCAGCGCGTCTTCCCCTTCGTTCATGGGAAAGGACAACACATCGGTGGGCGCATCCTTGCCCCGATAGTCCCGGTTCAGCTCCTGGATCGCCGCATCATCCGTCAGCAGCAGACTAATTTCCGCTGCCGCTATCTCCGCCGGCAGCTTCCCCGCCAACGCGATGGTCTGCCGTGCCGCCTGCCGCAGCAGCTTCCGGGTGGTTTCCATCAATTTTCCCTGCTCCAGATTGATCGACAGATAGATCCTCATGTTCTTCCTCTCCTTTCTCCAAAGCCTGCGTAGGATAGGCGATCCGACTATGGTACATGCCGCTTAATACCATCATAAAGCTTTGCGAAATCTGCTCCAGATCCTTAAAAGTCAGGGGGCATTCCTGCAACTGTCCGTCGTCAATCTTGCCCCGGAGCACATCCGCCACCACCTGCGCCATTTGCTCCTTGGTAGGATTGCTCAGTGCCTGCACCGCAGCCTGCACGCTATCGGCCAGCAGCACCAAACCAGCTTCTCTGGTTTGCGGCTTTTTGCCCTTATAGCGAAAATCTTCTTTTTTGACCTTGTCCTTATCCTCGGCCTGTTCCAAGGCCTTGTAGTAAAAATAGCTCAACAAACCGGTGCCGTGATGCTGCTCCACCAGATCGATAATTTCCTGAGGAAATTTGTTTTCCCGCAGCATTTTGCCCCCCTCTACCGCGTGGGAGGTGATAATCACCGCCGAGAGCGCCGGTTGCAGCTTGTCGTGGGGATTCTCCCCCGGGTGCTGGTTCTCGATAAAGAAATAGGGACGGCGCAGCTTGCCGATATCATGATAATAGGAAGCAACCCGCACCAATAGCGGATCGGCGCCGATGGCGTCAGCGGCAGCTTCTGCCAGATTGCCCACTAAAATGCTGTGATTGTAGGTGCCGGGGGCTTCCATCATCAGCCTTTTGAGTAAAGGATGATTGGAATTGGAAAGCTCCAGCAGCCGGATGGTGGTATTGACGCCAAAGCCGCTTTCCAAAAAGGGCAGGGTGCCCATGGCCAAAATGGCGCAAAGCAGCCCGTTGGCCAAACCAAAGAGCAAGCCCACGCCGATATAGGGCAGGCTATAGCTTTCGATCAGCCCATAGCCCAAAATCACCGCGCCATTGGCCAAGGCGATATACACACTGGCGCCCACAAACTGGCTGCGCTGATTAAGCCTGCTGGCACAAAACGCCGCCGTCAGCCCGGAGGCCAGAGCCACCAGCACACAGGCAAACTGCCCGTTCATCATCACCCCGGTAAACACCGCAAACAGCGCCACGCAAAAGATTGCCAGATCCTGGGAAAGCAGCACCGAAATCAGCATGGCAGCCGCACCGGTAGGCAGCATATAGCCGATCAACTGGCCAAAATCACCGTTGTTACTGCCGATAATCAGTGAAATCAGCTTGCACAGCAACAAGACCAATAAGAGGATCACCGTCAACAGCAAAATAGAATTGGGCTTTTTGTTAATGGCAGGCTGAAACAGCTTGAGATAATACTGCAGCAGCACGCAGCCTAATGCCACCAATGCAGCCAACCCCACATAGGGGCTGGCAGGCGAGTTATCGCTGTGCAGACCCAATGCCTGCAACGCTTCTACCTGACCTTCGGTAACCACTGCGCCTCGGCTGACCAGCTTTTCGCCGGATTGCACCGTCACCTGTACCATGCCCACCCCATTCATGGCGGTTTCTACCGCCTGGGCGGTGGCCAGCGCGTCATATTCTTTATTATGGGTGAGCTCTAATCCCTCCAGCAGCGTTTTGAGAAACAGCTCCGTATAGCCGGTTACCGTAGAGCTGGCAATGGCCGCCGCCATGTTTTCCCGCGCTCCGTCCAGCTCGTCCTTGGTGATACCCTGCTCATAGGAGGTAGAAACAATGCCCTTGAACAAATCCCGCAGGGCGATAATATCCGCCTGGGATAGATCCAGCATAGCATCTAAAGTATCCTGACTGTATTGACCGGGCAAGGCCGCCGCCAGCTCGGACACGGTCATGGTCTGGCCGGTTTTGGCAGCCAGCAGATCCTCAAAGCATTGGTCGATATAGGCCAACAGATTTCTGGCAACAGTGGGATCTTCCACAAAAATCTGACCCACCTGCGCCGCCGCCACCGCCCGAGCCTCCTCGGTGCGCAGCTGGCTGACGTAGGAGGTGGTAACCCCATCATAATAGATATCTTCTCCGGCAATCTCGCCCACATCCAGCGAAACCCGGGTGCTGATTAAGTTAATGGAAAGAATCAGCGTCAGCGCCGCCCCTAAAGCGATCAGCAGCAACAGCCGTCTGGTTTTCAGCAGACCGGCAAACCGAGCGCGTTTCTGTTTCCCCGGCTTGGCGGCATTTACGGCCTTGACCGGTTTGGTCGAACCGGCGCCATGCGCTCCGCTCCGAAATCCCAGAAAAGACCGGGGACGGCTTATCGCCTCCCAAAGCTGGGATAGCTTGTCCTTGATTGTCATAATGCGTACTGCCCTTTCTTTTTACAGCGGGGAAAAGCCTGCCGCCGCTATGCGTTTTCGTAGGCTTCGATGATCTTTTGTACCAGCGGATGCCGTACCACATCCACCTGGGTAAGATAGCAAAAGGCAATTTCCGGAATGGTTTTGAGCCGCCGCTCCGCCTCGATCAGGCCGGAAACTTGTCCCTGAGGCAGATCCGCCTGGGTGATATCCCCAGTGATCACCGCCTTGGAGCCTGCGCCCATCCGGGTGAGAAACATTTTCATCTGGGGCGGCGTGGTGTTTTGCGCTTCATCTAAAATGATAAAGGCGTCGTCTAAGGTGCGCCCCCGCATATAGGCCAAGGGAGCCACCTCGATCATGCCCCGCTCCATATATTTGCGGGCGGTTTCCACCCCCAGCGCTTCATCCAGCGCGTCATATACCGGGCGCAGATAGGGGTCTACCTTCTCCTGCAAATCCCCGGGCAAAAAGCCCAGCTTTTCCCCGGCCTCTACCGCAGGCCGGGTAAGAATGATTTTGCTTTTTTCCTTGCGCTTCAGGGCGTCCACCGCCTTGAGCACCGCCAAAAAGGTTTTGCCGGTACCGGCGGGGCCGATACCAAAAACCAGCTCGTGCCGGTCGATGGCCTGCAAATATTGCCACTGGCCAAAGCTTTTGGCCTTGACCGGGCGTCCCTTGCCGGTGACAAAAAAGGTTTTGGTGAGCAAAGCCGCCTTTTCCGGGTCGATTTGCCCGCCAAAAGCCAAGGCATAGTTTACCGTGAGAGAAGAAATGGGCGCTTGTGCCGCCGCCAGCACCCGCAAGTGCTCCAGCGTGGCCATAGCCAGCTCTACCCCTTGGGGTTCGCCGCTGACCGTCAGTTGACAGCCCCGCGCCAAAATGGCCACCTTAAGCCGGGTCTCGATCATTTTTAGCCAGGCGTCGCCGGCGCCCAGTACCGCAGCAGTTTGCTGATTATCGGCAAAATCAATGGTTTGCGAGATCAAATAGCAACCTTCCTTCGAAAAAAATAATAATGCACAAGAAGCAAAGCAAGCGGCATCCCTGTAGGCATAGAAGCACGCAGCTATTCCTGCGCCGCCTTTTCGGCAGCCGCCGCTTGTTCCGCCGCCACAGGGTCGATCCCCTGCCGGTATTGGCCCAAATCATATTCTGCCTGCATCTGCATATGCACCCGCAGCAGCGTATCCTCTGAAGCAAGCTCTTGGCTGCGCATTTGCGTTACCGCTGCCTGCTCCGGCAGCAGGGTATAGGCCACGGCCATTGCCGCCGCCTTGGCCCGGTTTTGGGCTTGCTCCCGGCTTAGCTCCACAGAATATTCCATTTGCTCCTGATAACAGGTGATTAGTACTTCGACGGGCAATAGCATTTTCCTCCACAAACACAGGGGTTTGACCTGCTTGGTTGTGGCAAAAAGCCCATAAGGCGAAGAATCGCTGCCAAAAACCGTTAAAACAGGCCCATCTCCCAGCCGCAAGCCAATACCGATCGCCTTGTTTCCCGTTTCTTTTATGCCCGAAAAGTAGGTGGCGCATTCCCCATAGCCCTCCGTCCAGATATCGGCCACGATCATGCCGCTGGCCGCCACCTGCAGCGTGCCCACCTGACCGGAGATCAGCACATCCCCCTGGCGCACCACCGAGCCCGGCTGCACCAGCGGCCTGCCTCGCTGCACCAAAATCTGACGGATTACCCCATCGGCGGTGGCAATCACATCACCGGGAAGCTTTTGCTGATCCGGGTCGGTAACGTCAATGCGATAAACCACGCTGATCACCAGCCGGGAGCCGTGTTCCTCGATTTCCGCAAAAATCAGGGTGGGCTCTTGCGCCCGCAGATACTCCTCCGCCTGCTCCAGATCCATGCCCCAGCGAGAAGCATGGGGGCAAACCCCGGCCTCCGCCGCCAATTGCAGCAAATACTGCTCCTGTTGGGCGGTGAGCGGATAGGGACTTTCTACCTCCAGATACAGCACCAGAGAAGAAAGCCAGCAAAGGAGGGGCAGGCAAAGCAAAACCGCAATGGGCAGCACCGGGCGGCGGCGCAAAAAGGCCAACACAAAAGGAAGCCCCACCCGGTGGCGAATTTTGAACCGGCAATGGGAAAGCCGACAAAGCTCCCGCAGCCGGTACACATCCGGCAGGGACAGCCACAAAAACAGCCGCCCCTGCCCATCCCAGCGCACACCGCTGATTTCCAGCTCTCTGGACAAAACCAGATTTAAAAACCGCTCCGGTTCGCTGCCGATGATCTCCAGCTCCAGCATGCCCCGAAACAGTTGTTCCAATCTCTTGGTCATAGGAATGCTCCTTGCATATCATATTTCTCCGGGCTGTCCCAAAACTGTGCCATATCCCGCTGCGGCTGGGGCTTATGGCTTTTTGGCTTCCTCTGGGGCAGCATTGGGGGGCTTGCGCTTGCGCTCCTGCTCGGTGGGAAGTCCGTTTTGATAGGAAACAGCCCAAATTTCCCCGGTGACCGCCAGCTCCTGCCGCGCCAAATAGCTCAAGGTCAGCTCCCTTCCCAAAAGCTCCACTTCGCCCAAAACCGTGGCAAAAACGATGCGGCCCGGGGTATAAACGATGATCCCCTGATGATTTTCCGCCGTCAGACGGCCATCCCCCACCAGCGTTAGCCGGGGCAAGGAGGAAACCACCTCCTCCGGCAGATCCAGTGCTTCGGCAAAAGCTGCCGCCAATTTGTTTTTTGTCATAGGAATCCCTCCATCTCATGTATATGCGGCGAAAGGCGCTTTCTTGCCGAACCGCGCATATAATGGAAAAAAGACCGTACGGAGGAAAACCCGATGAAAGAACACTACCCTTTTCTCAACACCCCGCTGCCCTACGGATTTGACGCGTTGGAGCCCTATATCGACGCCCAAACCATGGAGCTGCACCATAACCGCCATTTGCAAACCTATATCGAAAATCTCAACGCCGCCCTGCGCCAGCAGCCCCGGCTGCAAACTCTGTCCCTGGCAGAGCTGCTGGCCATCGCCCCCACCCTGCCGGAGCCTCTGGCCACAACCGTAGCCCACAACGCAGGCGGCGTGTACAATCACCAGTTTTATTTCAACGGCCTTGCCGCCCCCGGCAATACCCCCGGCAGCGGCCCCACCGGGCAACTGGCCGACGCTATTATCCAGCAGTATGGCAGCGTAGCGCAAATGCTGGAGCAGCTTGCCCAAACGGCGGCGGGAGTGTTTGGCTCCGGCTATGCCTGGCTGGTGCTACAGCCCGGCGGCGGTTTGGCGATTGTGGCCACCGCCGATCAGGAAACCCCGCTGACGCTAGGATTTTGCCCGGTATTGGCGGTGGACGTCTGGGAGCATGCCTATTATCTCAAGCACTACAACAAGCGGGCAGACTATCTGGCGGATTGGCAGCAGGTGATCAACTGGTCACAGGCTGCGCAAAACTATGCCGGCTGCCTAGACGCCAAGGTTTGTCAGACAGACGGCTGCCGCTACATCTACCGCAGCTAAAGCAAGGGGCGCTACGATAACCGCCGGGCAAACCGAAGCTATCCCTTTGCCATAGCTCCACTCAACAACAACAAAACACCGCAAGCGCCGCCAAACCAAGCTTGCGGTGTTTTTGTATCCTCCGCCAAGCCAACCGTACACACTGCCAAAAGCGCTATATTTTGCAAAAATTATTTTCAATCCCTTGCCGATATGTTATGCTATTACAAAACGCATTTTTACCAATTATTTTTTATTTTACGGTAACCTGACAACAATTGTTTCGGAGGTGTAGTATGCATCTGTTTCGCATGAAAGGCCTTTTACCCTATTTTTTATGCCTGCTGCTATTTTGCTTGTTTCCCACCGTTGCGTTGGCGGAAACGCCCTCGCTCCTTACGGAAACCCTGGTCTATGATCTGGCCAATCCGCTGGACGATCCAACGCTGGCAGACCCCGCCCGTTTGGATCAGGTTTGGTACACCGACCCGGTCTGGACGCCGGTAAGCGGTGATTATGCACCGGGAATGCACTCCGCCATCCAACTAAACCTGACGTCCATGGATCCGGGAGACTACAGTTTATTGCTTGCGACCAAAGCAATACAAATCGACCCGGCAAGCATGCCCAACGCGGCGGTTTCCTTTTGGATCAAGGATACCGCCGCCCAGCCCAGCCAAATTGTCTATGCAGGCGGGTTAGAGGGAACCTCTGTCTTCTACCTGCCCGTTTCCATAACCGGCAGCGGACAGTGGCAAAAATACAGCTTGGATCTCAGCCAATCTTCCCCTCAGGTAACCGATTTTTCCCCGCTGCTGCTGGGCATACGCGGTTATCACAGGGCTGCTTCCCAACCCCTGATCAGCGGCTTCCAGATAGAAAATATGGCGCTACCGCCGGTCACCTTGCAAATGGCGGCGGACGAACTTAGCGTAACCCTCCACCACAGCGCAGCGGATGCAGTGATCCACTATACCACCGATGGCACCGCCCCCACCACCGCCTCACCGGTATACAATCCCAGCCAGCCGATCTGGGCCAAGAACAGCCAAACCACCTACGTTTTTGCCTTTGCCCAAACCAGCCAAGGGGCTTCAGCCATAAGCACATTCTATCTTCAGGCCGAAGACGCCAAACTGGTTCCAACCGCCTCTGCCCAAGGCACAGTGCGCCCCAATACCCAGGTATCCCTGTTTCCTCCGGCGGAAGGGTTTCGCATCTTCTATACAGACGATGGCAGTGACCCCAAAGTGACCGTACAGAACGGCGTCCCAACCGGGCTGGGCTCCACCAAAAGCTACACCGACCCCATCACGATCACCCAGCCCATCCAGCTACGGGCAGTGGCGGCAAAGGGTGGCTATTGTAGCCAGGCCGTCACCTTTTCCTATTCTTTGGATACGGCCGTAGACCCCTACGATCAGGGCAATGGCAACGATAGCTTTGCCCAGGCTACCAGCCTATCCTTCCCTTTTGCCCTAGACGATGCCAACATACACAACAGCAGCGATGTGGATTATTATTACATCACCATCCCCCAAGGACAAGTACAGCTGCTGTTGGAGCAGGATAACGCAAGCTATGGTCTGGAGCTGTATGATCAAAATCAGCAGCTGGTGCAGGCCTCCCAGCTTGCCCAAAGCAACCAAGCCATTAGCTGCAAGCTGGCGGCGGGGGGCTACTATCTCAAGGTCTTCGGCAAGGACGGCTCTTGCAGCGCCACCCCCTATCTGCTGCGGGGCAATCTAACCGCGCCTCGCTCCCTCAACCTGTCGGAGCTGCATATGGCAAACTTTTGCTTTTCTCAGGATTCTCCCTTCCGTTACAGCGATATGGGGATCAACAGTGGCGGACACTATATGATGAGCACCAATTACCTTAGCTCCTGGCAGGGGCCGGTCAGTGAAAGCGTCTGCCCCTATCCTCTCCAGTTTGATACCAGGGAAGAAAACCCCTATTTCCCGTATCAATCCTACGAACCGGACTATACGCTGACCCGGGCAATCTTTTTGCCCAACGCCGGAGCCTTCGCCACAGCGGCAGAATTTCGCAACACGCTAAAAGCGGCGGTATATTGCTACGGAGCCGCTTCGGTGTCATATCGCAGCAGCAAAGCATCCGCCGCCGGCAGCGAAGGGCAGTACATCTACGACCCCTATACCAAAGCAACCAATCACGCGGTTACGCTGGTTGGCTGGGACGACGACTTCCCCAAAGAACTGTTTACCTACCAAGCGCTGGATCAGCAAGGTGCTCCGGTAGGCGACCCACTGCACCCCAACCAAAACGGCGCCTGGATTATCCGCAATTCCTGGGGAGCGGAGTATAACGATGGGGGCTACATTTATATCTCCTATGAGGATATCAGCTTTTGCGCCATCAATTTGCCTGCTATCTCTATTTTGGAGCCTTGCGCGACCTTAGGTTGCAACCGGATGTACCAGCACGACGAAACCGGCTGGAGTTCATCCTGCACCGCTCTGGGAGAGGACGAAAATACCTACACCGGCAATGTAGGCTATTTCAAAAACACCTTCACCTGCAAATCCCAGGAGACCCTCACCGCCGTCTCTCTTGGTCTATACGCGGCGGATACCCGCTACGAGATCTATGTTTCGGTAGCAGACGGCCAGCCGGAGCGAAAAGCAGAGGGGTTTTTGAGCAATGCAGGCTATTATACCATTGCTATTGGCCAAACACCTCTGGCTGCCGGGCAGGAGTTTTCGCTGATCGTCCGTCTGGAAAGCCAGCCGGGGGCAATGCCCCAGCTTTTCTGTGAACAAACCAATACCGCTGATGCCACAGTGAACAACATCCAGTATCCCGATGCAAAATTGGACTGCGCCGCTGCGGTATTTCACGAAGGCGAATCCTTTGTCAGTCTGGATGGTCAAGACTGGCTGGATCTGAACGACCCCGCCGCGCCCCACGGCCAAAATCTGGCCATCCGTGGCTATACGGTGGCGGAGGAAGTCAGCAGCCAGGATGTGGTCTACTCGAAAACCCCGGAGGAAACCCCGGCTTGCGCCATCCCTCAAAACCCGCAAAATCCCCAGATTGAAATCCCCATCACCGGCAGCCTGCTAGAGGATCCGTCCAATACCCAGGATAGCAGCATGCTGACGCCCAGCCAGCCGCAGCTGCTGGCCAACGGCGCCCCGGCCGGCGTAAGGGAGATCTCCCTATCCATGTCAGAAAACGCTGTTTCCCAAACGGAAATGTACGATCCGGAGAAGTTGCCCAGCAGCTTTGACCTGCGGGATCTGGACGTTGCTTCTTATGTAAAGAATCAGGGGTATTTTGGCACCTGTTGGTCTTTTGCCGCCATCGCTTCTGCGGAGCTCACCTATATGCGCCGCAATAGCAGCGCCCAGCAGGATCCTCTGGTCACGCTGGAGCAGGCCCAGGCCACCCTGGAGATCTCTCCCCTGGCCCAGCAACCCACCTACTATGCCACCCCCACCGTCACCCCGGCGGAATACGGCTATGACGTGATCCGCTGGAACTATAGCGGCGATTTGGACAGCATCACCATCCACACCCTGCAAAGCCGCTCCGGCCAGACTACAAAGCTCTTTACCGCCACTGCACCGGGAACGATTACCGTTACCGCCAGCATTGGCGGCGATCCTGCCAAAGGCGCCACTACCACCATTCATATCAATCTGGAAGGCGTAGGCTTTTCCTTTGATGGGCCCAACGCCCTGCAATTGCTGGGCGTAAACGAAGCTATGGAATACAGTCTGGACGGCGGCGCCTCCTGGATAGCCTGCACCGCCGGGATGAGCCTGGAGGATCGGCTTGCCCAAATCGGCTCCCACTACGGCATTCAGGTACGGTATCAATCCGCCGACCCGGCAAAGCCCAACAATCCCCAAACGATTGCCATCTATGAAAATGATACCAAAGGCCCCCGTCCGGTGGTGCTGGAGCGGGGAACCCACTTTATCGCTTTGGCGCAAAACGACGCCTGCGAATACGCTATGGATGGGGGAGAATGGCAAAGCAGCGGCACCTTCCGAGGGTTGGCGGCCAATAGCAGCCACAGCTTTACCGTGCGCCTGCGGGCTAGGGGAACCACCCTGCCCGGCCCGGCGGGAAGCGCGCTCAGCGTCAAAACAAAAGCAGAGTCAGATCGCCAAAAGGAGGATACACCCACCCCGGAGAATCCTACAATACTACCCTTTGGCGATATCCACAGCAGCGATTGGTCTTATGACCCTGTGACCTATGTGTGGCAAAATGGGCTGATGACCGGCGTAGACAGCAGCCATTTTCTCCCCGATGGCACCATGACCCGGGCTATGGTGGCTACCGTGCTGTGGCGGATGGAAAACTGCCCGACGGTCAACGGCGGTTCGCCCTTTCTTGATGTGACTGATCCCAGCAGCTGGTATTATACGCCGGTACTCTGGGCCAGCCAGCAGGGCATTGTCCAAGGCTATAACGGCGGCTGGTTTACGCCCAACGCCCCCATCACCCGAGAACAGCTAGCCACCCTGCTCTATCGCTACCTGCAAACAAAGGGCGGCGGCTTTCAGGACAATTGGTTCTTCCGTCTGGAATATGGGGATGCGGCAAGCATCTCCCCCTGGGCTTATGAAGCCATGTGCTGGATGAGCATGAATCAGGTGCTACAGGGAGCAGACGGAAAGATCCTTCCCGCCGCAAACGCCAAGCGCAGTGAAGTAGCCGCGATGCTGCAAAGATATCTGCTGTTATAAGAAAAGGCAAATCTGCAACAGCGATTTATTCAAATAAAACTATTGCAATTTAATGGCTTCTATGTTAAAATAACCATTGCGTCTAATTAGATTAAACTATTCAATTTATATATAGCTCTTTGCGTGAGGAGGTGACAGTATGCCCAATATTAAATCTGCCAAAAAACGGGTGCTTATTGCCGAGGTCAGACGGAATAGAAATATCGCCGACAAAACCAGAATGAAAACTCAGCTCAAAAAATTTGCGGCCGCAGTGCAAGATGGCAACAAAACGGCTGCCGAGCGTGAATTGCTGGCTTCCGTCAGCGTACTTGATAAAAGCGCGACCAAAGGCGTGATTCATAAAAACGCCGCCGCCAGAAAAAAATCCAATCTTTACAAAGCTTATAATCAAATGTAATGTTTCGTTCCAGACACAAAAAGCCTTCGCCAACCGCGAAGGCTTTTTTATTGGCAAAATCCGGCTACTAACCAGTGCGATAGCCCAAGCAGCGGGGCGCCGGGCAGCCGGGGCAGCCGGGCAGCCGGAGCAACCGGGCAGCGGGGCAGCGGGGTTAGGGACGGGTCACTGCTGCGCCAGCCATTCCGCTACAGCGGCAAAGACGATATGCGCTCTTTTAACCATGGCCTCCCGGGTAGCAAAGCCTACATGGGGCGCCAGTAAAACATTTTTCGCATGCAGCAGGGGCGCATCCGGGGGCAAGGGCGGCTCCGTGGCAAAAACATCCACTGCCGCACCGGCCAGATCGCCCCGGTTCAGGGCGGCGGCCAAAGCGGCTTCGTCCACCACCGGGCCGCGAGCGGTGTTGAGCAGCACCGCCTCTTTTTTGAGCAGAGCCAGCTTGTCCCCATCCAGCAAATGCCGGGTTTCCGGGGTCAGCGGCACATGCAGGGAAACGATATCGCAGGTTTGCAGCAGCTCCTCCAGGGGCAAAAAGGTTACACCGGGCAACGCCTTGGGGTGGCGGGCATAGGCGTAGACCCGGCAGCCAAAGGCCTGGGCAACCCCAGCCACCCGGCTGCCGATGGCGCCAGTGCCGATCACGCCAAAGCTTTTGCCAGCAATTTCGCCGCCGATCAGCCCGGTTTTATCCAAGCCCTGCCGGGTAGCATCATCTGCCTGGGGCAAATAGCGCAGCAGACCAAAAAGCAGACCAAAGGTCAGCTCCGTCACCGCGTCCGTGGCATAACCGGCACTGTTGCGCACCACGATCCCCCGGCTGCGGCAATCCGCCAGCGGGATATGATCCAGACCGGTAAAGGCCACCGCCAGCATTTGCAGCTTGGGGCAGGCGGCCAGCACCTCCCGGGGCAAGGGCTGGTTGGCGATCACCAAAATTTCTGCATCCTTGGCGCGCCGCAACAATTCCTCATCAGTTTGAGCCCGCTGCTGCCAATAGGTAAAAGCCAGCTCCGGGGGCAAGTATTGGCTGCTGATCTGTTCCACGGTTTCTCCGGGCAGACCCAACGGTTCTAAAACAGTCAACTGCATCGTTCTCCCTCTTTTCTTTGCGCTCTTGCCGCTTTTGCAGGTTTTACGCTTGCACCAGAAGGCGCACAGATTGCATTTTCCACCTGCAAAAGGCGTTTTCTGCGGATGAATTTTTAGGAGGCTATCACAGTTTTGCAATAGCCTCCTTTTGTATACACATTACTAGGCCGATTGCTATTCCTAGCCAGAGCCGTTGACATTTAGTACAGCAACACCC
>CAYOVS010000008.1:0-18537 GCA_964407445.1 uncultured Peptococcaceae bacterium | reverse complement strand
ACGCCCGAGAGGAATCGAACCTCCGCACCCGGCTCCGGAGGCCGGCGCTCTATCCACTGAGCTACGGGCACATCACCAAAATATTGTAGACCATTTGAAGCAGGAAGCGTAGGTTCGATCCCTATCGGGCATACCAAAAGAAAGACCACCGTATGGTGGTCTTTTTGTTATATTTTTCCTTATAGTGATATTTAAATCGTAATATCTAATTGGAAGAAAAAGAATTAGAAAAAGTGACAGCCATTCCGCAAAAGGTTGCGGCTTTTTTGTTTGGGCGTTTGTTGGGATATTTCAGTTATCCTTGCCAAAAAATAATCGGTGTAACTATGGGAAAGCTATTTACAAAAATAGGATCCCAATGATATAATCTAATGGAATTATTCTCGACAAAATATATATATGACAAAAAATATATTACTAAATGATAATACGGTAGTAAGAAATTTTTTTGAAACCGTGTTGCGGAGGATGGACAGATGAAGGCTGGTTGGCAAAAAATAGGCTGGATGCTTGTTGCGGTGATGCTGCTTTGCGGTTGCCAGAGGGAGATTTCTGTGCAGCAGGAGGCGATTGCCGACTATGCAGAAGAGAAAATCGCCATTTCCGGTTTGACCGATGAGGAGTTTACTGTTACCGTGGCTCAGTTGGCGTCCTTGGCGGTGATTGCGGAGGATGCTTCTTCCCGCAAGGCCAACGGAGAAACCCTCTCTATGCAGGCAGTGGGTCCTACGCTGGATACCTTTTTGGCTCAATATGATAAAACCCGGGAGGATTTTTCGAAGATTCGTTTTACTGCCGCCGATGGCTATGTGATTACGCTGTCTGCCGGTGTTTTGGAGCAGC
The DNA here is from genome assembly GCA_964407445.1 of uncultured Peptococcaceae bacterium. Taxonomy (GTDB): domain Bacteria; phylum Bacillota; class Dehalobacteriia; order UBA4068; family UBA4068; genus JAILCQ01. The sequence continues at coordinate 17,694 of CAYOVS010000008.1, read as the reverse complement.
AGGAAATGATCTTGGCCGTAGCCAACGGGGAACAGCCGCTGGACGAAAACGAACAGCCATTGCGGCTGGTACTGCCTGGCGCGGATAGTATGTACTGGGAAAGAGCTGTTTGCCACATTGATTTTATTGCCCAGGAGGAGCGTTTTTTCTGTAACAAGATCGTTTTTCTCGATCAGGCAGCCGCAACCTTGCCCCAGCAGGATTGCGACTATTACGGTGTTACCGATCAGGCTGTTTCCGCCGGGGATTTGCTGGCGGCGTTTGCGGACGGAGAAACGGCGGAGCAGGTGAGGATCACGGCGGCTGGCGCGGTCAGCGAAAGCGTGCCCCGGCAGGATTTTGCCGCCGGATTGCTCAAGCTGAGCGGCGCAGACGCGCCCTGCTTTTTGCCTGCCGCAGCGGATGCGGCCCCCATCACCCAGCTGGCGCTTTTTACCTGGGGGGAAACCGGCTTTGTGGCGTTGGAAAAAGTGGTCTCTCTTTATGGGCAGGATGGCGGGGTGGATTTCTTGCTGTTGACCCGCTTATTGCAGGTGGCCAACTGTGAGACCTTTTCTTTTGTCTCCGGGCAGGGGGAAACTTTGGTTTTGACAGTGGAACAATTGGCTGATGCAAAAATCGGTTTGGACGAACAGGGACAATGCCTGCTTTTGCAGGCGGATGGCCAAAGCTTGTTTTCCGGGGTGCTGACCGTAACCCCCGAACCATAAAAAAATTTGCCCTAATTGTTCTGTCGTAAAAATATAATCATGAAAGAATAATTGATATGCGCAAACAGGATTTGACCAATTTTATTGTAAAAATTTGCAGTGCCGCCGTTCTTTTGGCGGCTTCCTTGCTGTTTTTGCCGGGGATTGTGCCAGCCGCCTATGCTGCCGACGCTTTGACGGTGCAGGTGTGTCTGGATGGGCAGATTGCTACAGTGGGCAGCTACAGCCAGAAACAACTGGCGGCATTAGGTTCGGTATGCCAATGCTATTCCTCTGTGGACGCCAACAGCGCACCGATGGGGATTGTAGCGGAAGGCGTGCCGCTTACCGCTTTGCTGGCGGATCTGGGCATTGCCCTGTCGGATGCGGAAAGCCTGCGCTTTACCGCGTCGGATGGCGGCTCCCGCAGCTACAGTATGGCTTCTTATGTTACGGCCACCCGGTATTATTATGGGCAGATTGTGGATGGCTATGATGGGGAGGCGGCGCAGCTCCCCGCTTTTACTGCAGGTGCGGAGCAGCAAAAAACCGCGGTCAGCGCTATTTTAGCTTGGCGCAGCTACGAGGGGCGTTATCAGGCCAGCCCCGACCAGTCCTTGCTCAGTGATAGCGATGGCTTGCGCTTTTGCTTTGGCCAAAGCGCCATTACGGAAACGGTGGTGCTCAATTACGGCAAAAAGATCAATACCATGATCGTCACCTTGAAAAGCGGCAGTGCCTATCAGATGCCGGAACAGGGGCAAACGCCGGAGGATACCCCCGATGGGGAAAACGGAGCGCAGCAAACCGGTGGGGCGGTTACCGTTCCCAGCACCGGTTTGGCCGAGGCCTTGGATACCCAGGGGCTGAAGGCGGATAGCTTGACCATTACCGTAGGCTATTTTGGCGGCAGCTATTATACCAAAAAGGTCTTTTCAATGGAAGATTTGGCTGCGATGGCGGATGTGAAGCAGATTTACAGCTATATCGACAATATGCCTGCGGTTTGTCTGGACGCGGCGGTGGGCGTGCGGATCACCGATATTTTGGCGGCGGCGGGGATCGACGTTAATTCGGTGCAAAGCTTTCATTTCTATTGTGCCGATGTGTCCCGCACTTGGTACACCACGATGAGTAAAACCTATTTACTGGATATGCCCCGCTACTATTATCCCAAGCTGCCGCAAAGCTGGGATTATGATGAGGCGCAGGCACTCTCCGGCGCTACCGCCGGGGCGGTGCAGGTAGATGCTATTTTGGCGGTGCAGGACAAATGGCGGCGCATGGCTACCGAAATTGATTTTAGGGATTTGACCGATACCACCCGCTGCCGGTTGGTGTTTGGCCAAAGCGATGTGTATACGGTGGAAGGCTCCCGTTCCGCCAAATGGGTGCATACCCTGGCGGTTGCCTTGGGCGGTGCGCCACCCAAGGGGGTAACGCTGGATGTATCGGCGCTGGAGCTGCTGGTGGGCAGTGCGTATCAGGTGACTGCCTCGGTGGAAAAAACCGATCAAACCACCGATACCAGAGTCACCTGGAGCAGCAGTGATGAAAGCATTGTCAAGGTGAATAGCGACGGCACCGTGACGGTGCTGGCGCCGGGACAGGCTACGGTTACCGCGACCACCGTATCCGGCGGCTTGACGGCCAGCGTAACGATTAACGGCAGCGAAAGCCCGGTGGAAGAAGCCGCAACGCCGCCTGCCGAAAACGGCGGCGCTGCTGGTGTGTATCGCATCACCCTGGGGCAAAAAGGCAGTACCGGCGTAACCGACGCTGCCGTGCAAAATTGGCGCAACAGCCAGATGGCGGAAAACGCGGTGGCTTTGCCGCAGCTTGCGGAGGATAATCCGCTGATGCAAACAACGCTGCTATTCTTGGCGGTTTTGTTTGCGGTTGGCGTTATCGGTAGAATACTCATTTATCGTTTGGAGGTATAAGATGCTGGGGGAACAATTGAACGATGTTTTACGAGCGGTGGCGGAAGCCCTGCGCAGTCCGGTGATCGCTATTCTTTTGCTGTTGATCGCCGTTGTCGTGGTGATGCTGGGAACTCTGATTGCGGAAGGATTTACCGAGCGTTTGCGGCTCAAGGCCAGTATGCCCCGGTTGAGCGATGCGATCAAGGATCGGGATATGCCGCTGGCGGATACCATTGCCCAAAGCGGCTTGCTTAAAAGGCAAAAAGCTGCTTTAACGGAGCTTGCTGCCCATCCGCAGCTCACCCCCGCTATGCGGGAAGCTTTGGCCAGAAGGCTGCTGTTTGAAGAACGCTCTCATTATGAGCGGATTCTTCGAATCACTGATTTGACGGCCCGTCTTGGCCCGATGCTGGGTCTGTTGGGCACGCTGATCCCCTTGGGGCCCGGTTTGATCGCCTTGGGACAGGGCGATACCTATACCTTGTCCCAATCGTTGCTTACCGCTTTTGATACCACCATTGCCGGGTTGTCCGCAGCGGCGCTGGCCTTTGTGATCTCCGCCGTTCGCCGCAGTTGGTACGACAATTATGCAACCCTGCTGGAAGCGCTGATGGAATGTATTTTGGATCGGGAGGCGTAATATGCGCAGCAGTTTAAGACAAGGCGGTTTGGGCGCGGGCGGCAGCAGCCGGGAATCCTTTAACCCCATGGACGGCTTGGCCAATCTGGCCGATTGCATGCTGGTGCTGGCCTGTGGTTTGATGCTGTCGCTGATCGTCAGTTGGAATCTGGATATTGCCATTGACCAGCCCTTGCCGGAGCCGGAGCAGAATACCGTGTCTCCTGTAGAAGGTTTGGAGGATAGTCCGCTGACCGATATCGACGAGAGCAGCGGCTATCAGCAAATGGGCGTGGTCTATCAGGATCCGCAGACCGGGGAGCTGTATATGGTGCTGAACCAATAAGCAAGGTTTTCGCCGCTAATACCGTGCAATAGCGGTTGTTGTCGGTTTTACCCCGTTGCCTATCACGTTGAAAGAGCGATAAAGATTGGAGGAAGCTGATGATGAAGAAGAAAAGCTTGAAACTTTTGCTGTTGCTGGCTGCGCTTTTGCTGGTGCTGGCTGCCGCGCTGCCGGCTTATGCCGCGATCACGCCGGTAACCCCCAGCGACACCTTGGAGGTTTGTCTGAAAACAGCAGACGGCACCGTGACGCTGCATACCTATAGCCTGTCGGAGATGCGCGCCTTGGCGGCTGGTCAGGACATTTGCTATTCCGGCATTGACGCCATGCCATGGACGGTGAAAACCGTAGCGGATGGGGTATATGTGGCGGATTTGCTGGACGATGTTGCCCAATATACCACGATGGACGTGTGGGATTTTAGTAAATTGCGCTTTTATGCCACCGATGGCGCGCAAGGCATCTTTACGGAAGAGGATTTATTTGCCACCCGCTATTATTTTGCTGCCTTGCATGAAGAAAACGGCGGCTTAAACGAAGATAATGAAATTACCTATGACTATGGCAATGGGGAGCGGGTGGAACCAATGCTGGCTCTTTCCGCTACCCAGCAGCGGCTGCCTTCCCCTTCCTTTGAGCCATCTTCTGCCAGCTCGCCGGAACGGTACACCCTGCTGTTTGGCGCAACCAAGGAGGAAATTGACAATGTGACGTCCCGGGTTTCTTCTTATAAAAGAGGTGTGGAAAAACTGGTGATCGACATGGGCAATGTCACCGGGCCCAGTGCCCAGATTGCCGTGACCGGCGTGCTGCTGGATCAAAGCAGTGCTTCCCTGTATCGGGGCAACAGCCTGCAGCTGACGGCTACCGTGGCTCCTGCCAATGCCACCAATCAAAAGCTCAACTGGTCCAGCAGCAATCCTGCTGTGGCTACCGTGAGCGCCACCGGAGTGGTGACTGCTGTTGCCGCTGGCTCTGCAACGATCAGTGCCGCATCTCAGGCAGATAGCAGCAAAAGCGCTACCTGTTATGTTACCGTTAGCCAGCAGATGATTGCCGTTACCGGCATTTCTTTGAGCAGAACCAGCCTGACCTTGGTGGAAGGCAGCGAAAAAAGCCTTTCCGCCACGGTGCTGCCGGCCAACGCTACCGATCCACAGGTCACTTGGCGAAGCAGCGATACTGCTGTGGCAAAGGTAGATCAGAAGGGTTTGATTACTGCAATTGGCGCGGGCAGCGCCAAGATCACCGCTACTGCCGGTGATTACAGCGCGGTTTGCCAGCTTACCGTCTCCTTGGACGGGGCGGCAGTTACCGGCGTTTCGCTGAATCGTACCGCTTTGCAGCTGACCCGGGGGGCAACCTTCCAATTGAATGCCGATTGCAGCCCGGAAAACGCGGCCAATACCCAGGTGTATTGGAGCAGCAGCACCCCCGGGGTGGTATCGGTGGATACCAATGGTCTGATTACCGCCAAAAATAACGGCTCTGCGGTGATCAGCGTCAGCACCGACGACGGCGGCTTTACCGCCTCCTGTCAGGTGACGGTGGGTGATACTGCGGCCAGCTTTAGCGATATCAGCGCGCAGACGCAAATCGAAGAAATGGTCAAGCTGGGTTTTATCAGCGGCTATACGGATGGCAGTTTCCATCCTGCCTCTGGGGTTACCCGGGCCGAGTTTTTGAGCATCCTGATCCGTATCCTCCAAAGCACCAAAGAGGCGTCGCTGCAAACAGGCAATGTGTTCAGCGATACTGCCAGCCATTGGGCCAAGGATAGCATTTCTACCGCAGTAGCGTTGGGCATTGCCGGTGGTTATGGCGGTAACCGGTTTGGCCCCAATGATTCTGTCACCAGAGAGCAGATCGCGGTGATGCTGACCAAGGCCGTTTCCGGCGCAGCCAGCGCCATGCCAGCCTTTAGCGACACAGCAAAAATTTCCTCTTGGGCGGTTTCCGCAGTGGCTTATGGGGCGCAGCAGGGCTGGATTAGCGGCTACAGCGATGGCAGCTTTGGCCCCCAAAAAACCGCCAGCCGGGCGGAGGTATGCGTGATGCTGCTGCGTTTCTATCAAAGCATTGTCTAAAGAGATCTAGCACAAAAAGAGCTCATTGGTAAAAGTGAAAGGAGAAGTATGAAACAGCTACGCAAATCCTGGTGGAGTATTTCCCTGGCCTTGTTGCTGCTGCTGGTGCTTGCAGCTACGGCCTTTGCCACCAGCAGCTTGGGCGTTACCGGCCCCTGCTATTTGATTCTTTCCCCGTCTACTACGGCGGACACGATGCAAATTACCTGGTGGGATGTGCCGGAGGTTACCGCCGGGTCGGTGCAATACAGCGTTTCCGCTGATTTTGCCACCAATCCTGCTGCGGTCGTGGCTACCGCCCAGGCCGTGCTGAACAAAAACGATACGACAGCGGGGTACAGCTCTTTTACCGCTGTGATGACCGGCCTTGGTTCCGGCTGCGTGTATTATTACCGGGTGGGCAACCAGGATAGCTGGAGCCAAGTAAAAAGCTTGCAAACCGGTGATCCTGCCAATGCCACCCAGGTTTCCTTCCTCTATTTGGGGGACATTCAATATAATACCTTTGCCGAGGCCGAAAGCAATTATGCGGCTTGGGGCAATCTGCTTGCCGGGGCCTATGCGGCCAATCCCAATCTGGATTTTGCCCTTTTAGGTGGGGATATGGTGCAGCAGGGGCAGTTAGCCTCTAACTGGCAACTGTTTTTCAACAATGCAACCCCGGTGTTTAGTCAATTGCCGGTGCTGGCGATTCCCGGCAATCACGAAAGTAATTCTGCCACTACCGGCAAGCCGGAGCTGTATTTGCAGCTGATGGCCCAGCCCCAAAATGGGCCCACCGGCTTTGAGGAGGAGTTTTATTCTTATGATTATGGCAATTGCCATATCGTGGCGTTGAGCAGCAGCATCTTTTTGAACGAGCAGGTGTTGAAGGGCAGCATGGAAGAAGGGGATTTTACCGCCATAGCCCAGTGGCTGCAAGCTGATTTGGCGGCTTCCAACGCTACCTGGAAGATCGTAGTGATGCACCATCCCGCCTATGCGGTGGTCAGCGACAGTACCGCCGCGGCGGTTTTGGCCAACTGGACGCCCCTTTTTGAGCAGGCCCAGGTGGACCTGGTGCTTTGCGGTCATCAGCATATCTATATGCGCACCAAGCCGATGCACGGCGTTACCTATGTGATGGGCAATTCCGGCAGCAAGCATTATGGCGCGGCGCAGGTATCCTATAGCGCCTGCATGATTCAGGGCGTCAGCACCTATCAGCGGATTGCTGCCGATGAAGCGCAGCTTGTGGTGACTGCTTATAACGCGGCGGGAGAAGCTCTGGATGGGGTGACGCTGAATGCTAAGGATCGGACGGTTACGCCCTATTCGCCGGAGGATAACCCCGGCGATTTAAACAGCGACCAAGCTGTGGATGGGTTGGATTTGGCCTTGCTGCTGGATAGCATCCGCAGCAATGGCGCTTATGACGAACTGAAGGATTTGAACAATGACGGTGTGGTGGATATTTGCGATGCCCACAAGCTGGCCTTGCAGATCCAAGGGGTATGAGGAGGAGAATCATGAGCGGAACAAGAGCTTTTTGGAGCAAAACAGCGGTTTTGCTTGTAGTGCTTTTATTGCTTGGCATGATGTTTGCAGCTCCTGCTTTGGCGGGAGGCACCGACGCTTCGGATAATGCCAAAACGGTTTTTGTCTATGCCGATGACGCTTCCGACAAACAGGTGCTTTTGCTGGCCATCCCCTTGGATACACTAAAAGGGATCGCTCATGGCGCGGATGCCCAAGATCCGTCCAGTACCTACTATGGTTCCTTTATCGACCAATACCCCACGCCCACCTATTGTCAGGGCAAGGGCGTTACCATTCCCCAGCTGCTGGAGTATGTGCAGGAAAATACTACGGTGGCAAACGCGGCGCAGCTTACCTATACCGGGTCGGATAAGCTGTACTTTTCCAGCTGCGACGGCGCTACCGCCAATTATACTTATACCAAGCTTTTGGGAGTGGAGCGCTTCTATTATCCAGCTCTATACCAGAACTGGGATAGTGCAGATGGGGTAGTGGCAGATACTACCGCTGTTTTGACCAGCGGAGTTGCCACGCCGCCCTATCTGGCTACGGAATCCCTGGGCGGACGGATTTATGCTACTGCCGGTGGCAATAATATTGCGGAGCAAGTGACGGCCAATGGCGGTGTGGTGGACGGTTGTCTCACCGGCTTGCTGACGGATGAAGAATCCTTGCGCTTGATCGTGCCCCAGACGGCTGCTCAGATTGAAAACAGCACGCCTACCTATAGTGATATCAAAAAATGGGTGTATAAGGTGCGGTTGAAAATGGCAACCACCTCGCCGCTGGTTTCCGCCGGACAGGTGTCCCAGCCTACCTGTGTATACACGCTGGATGGCACGACCCTGACTATCACCATGGCCTGCGCGGATGAGAACGCCGCCATTTATTATTCCACCATCGGCGGCTTTACCCAAACGCCGCTCAATCTTTACAGCGCGCCTATCGTGATCGAAAACTATGATATCAGCACTCCCTTTACCCTTGGGGTAATGGCGGTGCGCCCCGGCTACGAAAGCAGTACGGTGCTTTCTGCCAGCTCTGCCAATATTACCGACCCGGACGATGCGCCGGCCTTTACCTTTGCTATGGCAGCCGACGCCGCGCCTCAGGTGGGGCAAAGCTGCACCGTTTCTCTGACGCTTACCGCCGATAAGGCGTATACGCTGTACGGCGGGGAATACCGGGTGTTGATCCCCGGCGCCTATTTTAGCGTCAGTTCGGTCAGTAATCTGGCGTCCGGCTGGGAAAACGGTTTGGCCTTGCAGGATGGAAATACCGTGATTACTTATACTTATTTGAATACTGCCGGCCAGCAGGTAGCGGCCAATACGCCGATCACCCTTGGTCAACTGGTGTTGACCCCGCTCCAAGGCGGCGCGGCCACCCTGACGGTAGGAACAGCCATTTTGACCAAAGAAAACAGCCTGGCCTATAATACCGTGGCCGCCGAAGGCTTGCCCTTGACCATCAGCGGCAGCGCGGTGCTGAAGGGGGATGTGAATGGCGATGGCGTTGTGGATACCTTGGACGCCATTCGTCTCGCCAAGCATCTGGTCAATTTGGTTACCTTGACTGGGCAGGATCTGGCCGCCGCCGACGTAAACGGCGACAGCGTTGTGGATCTGCTGGATGCGGTGCGGCTGGCCAAATATCTGGCCAATCTGATCAGCACCCTGTAATGCTGACATGAGCTGTGCCGCAGTTTTTTGCGGCGATCCCATTGAACAAATAAAGTTTAGATAAAGTTTGTGGATAGTAATATCGGGGGTGGTCGCCAAGAGAAAGAAATCGTTGCCTGTTGTAAATAAAAATTAAGGAGTGAAGAAGTGTGACACAGAAGTTATCGCTGAAAATCAAGCAGTTGCCTTTGCTGGTGCTGCTGGTGATGGTACTGCTGGTAGTTATGGGCGTAACCGTTCTGGCGGGTGCAAATGATCCTGCCGTTTCGGTAGGACATAACGCCGATGCGGTAGTACCGGGTGCAACCGAGGTGACCATCCCGGTAAGCATTAGCAATAATCCAGGTTTTGCTGGTTTTACGCTGGCGGTAAACGCGGATAGCGCGTTGACGCTGACCGGCATTACCGGTGGCTCGGCAGCGGGGGATTTGGTTCCTACCCTGTCTTTGACGGCAAATGTGAATCAGGGGTTGGTGACGTTTGCTACCTCCGCCGATATTCCCGGCGACGGCGTATTATTTTATCTGACCTTTTCTGTAGACGCTGCCGCCACCAATGGCGATAAAGGGGTTACGGTGGCGCTAAAGGATAACAGCGCCAATAACTTTGCCAATGCGGCAGAAACCCCGGTGGCGGTGACGTTTAATGCCGGTTATATAACGGTGGAAGCAACCGTTCCTTCTACTGTTTGGGATGGTACTACCCTGACCGAGCCTAGCCAAAGCAGCGGCGCGTATCAAATTGCTACCGGCGCGGAGCTGGCGTGGTTTGCCAATGCGGTCAACAGCGGCAATGCCTCTGCCACCGCTGTGCTGAATGGGGATATCGAATTGGGTGTGGAGCATCCCTGGACGCCGATAGGCAGCCAGACTGCGGCTTTTGCCGGATCGTTTGACGGCAACGGCCATAGCGTCGATGGTCTTTATATTAGCAGCAGCAGCGAATACCAAGGCTTGTTCGGTAAAGTAGCTGCCGCCGGGCAGGTTTCCTCTCTGCGGGTAAACGGCCAGATCAATTCCACCTCTGCCGGTTCGTATATCGGCGGCGTGGTTGGCTATAATAGCGGCGACCTTTTGGACGTGATCGCCAATGTAACAGTGAACGCCGGGAACGCCTATAATGTAGGCGGCATCGCCGGCTTTAATATGGGTACGGAAAGCCAGGAAGCCGGTTCCCAAGGCCATATTACTCGTTGTGCCAATTTGGGGAATGTGACAGGGTATCAAATTGTCGGCGGTATCGTCGGCGAAAATGCCGGTACCATTCGCTATAGCTATAATACGGCAACGGTTCTTGGCAATAATACCAGCTCCAAAAACGGCGTGGGCGGTATTGCCGGGAGAGCCGGTAATAACAATACGGCAACAGAGATCAGCACGATCCAATATTGCTATAATACAGGTTCTGTGGGCAGCAGCGGTCAAAAATGGGTGGGCGGCATTGCCGGCTTCCAAAACAGCCTGTCTGCTGTGAGCAATTGCTATGTAACCGGTACGGTGGTTGCAGGCGCGGGCTATAATAATCCCATTGTCGGCAATCAAGAGGGCGGCGGCAGCAATAACTATTCGCTGGATACCCTGTATAGCACCGACAGCACCGAGGCTGCGATAGGCATTCGCAAAACTGCAACAGAATTGCAAAATACAGCGTTTCCCGCTTCTTTGGGCGCGGCCTTTGTTGCGGATAACACCTCTCTCAATGGCGGCTACCCTGTGCTGTATTGGCAGCAGGGGCTGACCATGTCCTCCATTACGGTGGATAGCGCCGTTGCCAACGGCACGATCAGCGCGGCTTCTTCCGCAGTGACCGGAGCTATCGTGACCGTTGCGGTTACTCCCGCAGCGGGATATCATCTGGAGGAAGGCAGTCTCACCTATCAGGTAGGTTCCGCCACACCGGTGGCGATCACGGCGACAGAGGGCGTGTACAGCTTTGTCATGCCTTCCGGTAACGTGGTGCTGACGGCAACCTTTGCCGGTGAGTTTTCCGGCATTGTGCCAGTAGACGGTGTTTATACCGTTAGCGATGCCCAAGGGTTGATCTGGGTGGCGAATCAGGTGAATACCGGCGTCAATACCTTTGCCGGTAGCACTGTGGAGCTGTCTCAGGATATCGATTTGAATGGTGCGGCATGGACGCCAATTGGCGGCGCTTGCGCCTATGATGCCTCTACATTGCTTCCCAGCGGCAATTTCTTTGCCGGAGATTTTAACGGCAATGGCCACTTGGTCAGCAATTACAGCATCACCAACACGGTGGCCGGACAGTGCGCATTTGGCTTGTTTGGCTATGTGCAGGGCGGAGATATCAAGAACCTGCAAGTAAGCGGCGCCATGACCTTTGACGTGAACACGGCCCTGGCCGGTGGCGTGGTTGGCGTGATCGTGGACGGCGATGTGATCAATTGCCAAAACAGCGGCGTGATCACCCACAACATGACTACCGCAGTTGCTGCCAATGCCGGTATCGGCGGCGTGGTTGGTGTGATTAAAAGTAGCGGCAGCCAAGCGGTTAAGGTAGAAAATTGCCGTAACAGCGCTGATTGCAAGCTTATCTATCAAAGCGGCGGCGTGGTTGGTATGGCTTTGGGTGATGCGGGTTTGGTTAGCGTTAATGCTTGTTGCGATACCGCTGCTGTTACAATCTCCGTTTCCAACGGTTATTGCGGCGGTGTAGTGGGGCTTGCTACCGGGGCGGTTACCAATTGCTATATGCAAGGCAGCATAGTGCTGGATAACTACTATACCAATTCTTATTTTGGCGGAATTGCCGGTCGGTTGGGGAACGGTAACAGCTATTATGGCTGCTCCGGCACCGGCTCTATGGCCAATTGCTACACAAATCCTTATGATGCAAACGCTAATAGAAACGACTATGCTTTTGCGTTGGTCGCTGCCGGTGGCAGCAATGCTACCGTAACTGATTGTTATTATCGCAGCAATGCAGTCGCTCAGCCTGCAACGGTGGCCAGCTTTACCAATGTGCAGCAGATGAGCATTAGTGATATGCAGACGGATAAAATCCTGCCGCTATTGGGCGGGTATTATGTTCGTTCTACCGGGTTTCCCTCTCTTTATTGGGAAAACGGTCTGACCCTGTCCTCTATCACGGTGGATAGCGCCGTTACCAACGGCACGATCAGCGCGGCGGCGCAGGCTGCCAGCACCACCACGGTGCTTGTTACCGTGACGCCGGAAACAGGCTATGCGCTTTCCTCTCTCACCTATCAGGTGGAGGGCAGCGATCCGGTGGCGATCACGGCGACAGAGGGCGTGTACAGCTTTGTCATGCCCGCAGCGGCAGTTACTCTCCATGCAGTATTTGCAGAAGCGGCGGAGGAAGATTTTGTGATCGAAGCGGCGGATTTCCAGGAGGGTGTGTTCTCTCTGACGGAAGCCGGTAGCTATACCGTGGCCCAAGATGCGGCCGGACTGATCAATATTCCCGCCGGTTTACAGGTGACTTTAACCGGTCGTGGTTTGGCGCAAACCGCTAACAGCGGTTTGTCTGTAGCCTGCGGCCAGGGGGTTACCCTGACCATCAGCGATCTTTATATTTCTGCGCCTAAGGCGGATACCAGCTTGCTGGATTTCAACGGGGCGGGCAATACCTTGATCCTGGCAGGCAGCAACCGGTTTGAAAATGATAAGGTTGCCTTTTATAAGGCATTGATCCATGTGGTTGACACAACGGAGCTGACGATCCAGGGCGATGGCAGCCTGTATTTCTACAAATCGGGGCTGGGCGCCGGGATCGGCGGCAATGGCGTTGATGGAGCCAATGGCGAAACCTGCGGTACCGTGATCATCAATGGCGGTAAGATCTTTGGCAAGGGCAATCAGACCGGTGCTACCTTTGGCGGCGGCCAGGCCGGTAACGGCGGCAATATCACCATCAACGGCGGATCGGTGAATCTGTATACCAATGCCAGAGGCGCGGCTCTTGGCGGCGGCGGCTATTCCAGTAATTTTGTAGGCTTGGGCGGCACGGTGACGGTTACCGGCGGCAGCCTCAATCTGATTTGCGACTTTACCGGTGCGGCCATTGGTGGCGGCGGCGGACAAAATTCTGCGCAGGAGCAGGATGGCGGCAAGCTGTATGTTACCGGCGGTTCGGTACGCAGCATCAAAACTGCCAATATGGCCTCAAAATGGGGCTTGAGCAATACCACAGATCTGATTACCGATGTGGTAATCACCGCGACAAAGACCACCGGCGAGGTTGGCGAACCGGTATATCTATTGCCGGTCGACGTGAGCGGGATTGCAGCCAACAGCGAAGGCGACGCTTATGTGGCCTATCTGGATGGCAGTCAGACCCCCTTTTATAGCGGTGGCCTGCAATATGCCTTTAGCAACAGCGGTACGGTAGATAGCTGGCAGGTTTCCATAGCGGACAAAACCCTCTATCTGTATGTGCCCGGTGGGGAGCATAGCGTTACCGTCAATGGCGTCACCTTGGCGTATACCTTTGACGGAACCACCAATACCTTTAGCCTAAAACCCCACATTTGGGACGGTACGGCGGATACCAGTTGGTATCATGCGTCTTATAACGTGTTCCATCTAACCACGCCGGAGCAATTGGCCGGTTTGGCCGCCATCAGCAGCGGTATCGGTGTGGATAGCCAGGGAGCGGCCATTGCCTTTGATGATTTCACCGGCAAAACCGTTTATCTGGACAATGATCTGTATTTGAACGATCATACCAGCGTAGCCCAGGATGCTACGGCCAGAGAATGGCAGCCGATCGCTTGGGCCTACTATGTGGATCAAAGCACGTGCACGCCGTTTAACGGTATCCTGGATGGACAGGGACATACCATTTATAATATGTATCAGTATCAAACAGGCACCTATGGAACCAATGATTATAAATCTCGCGGTGTGGCTTTGATTGGCTACACGGCGGAAGGCGCGGTGATCCGCAATCTTACCACCACCGGGTATTGCTACGGCAACCGTTATGTGGCGGGTATCGTCGGCAAGGTGGGAACCAAGAGTAGCAGCTTCTCTACGGATGTGGGTTCCGGCACCTTAGTGGAAAACTGCGCCAGCTACTGCACTGTTGTCAGCACCGGTACCCGGGGTTCCGGCGGCGTGGTGGGCGCAGCCTGGAATCATGCTACCGTGCGCAATTGCGCCAACTATGGCAATGTTGCCGCCATCGGCTCCGACGGCAACAAGCCGGTTTTAGGCGGCGTGGTTGGTGAAACCGAATATTTAGCGGAAAACTGCGTCAATTATGGTACGGTAACCGCACAGGGATTGACCTATCGCTTTAATGTCGGCGGCGTGGTGGGGAATATGCAATCCAGTTCCTGCATCACCCGCAACTGCTACAACCTGGGCAGCGTCACCGGGGGCACCGTGGGCGGCGTAGTCGGTTATACCGCAGGCGGCGCGGTTAACTTGCTCAATTGCTACAATCTGGGTCAGGTTGGCTATTACAATAACGGCACAGGTGCGGCGCTAGGCGGTGTGGTCGGCGAGGCCAACGCCAACGCGACCATCCAAAACGTATACTATCTTTCCAGCGTGGCTGGGGCAGCCATTGGCAAAACCGTTCCCGCCACTGCGGTTTTCGGTGCAATCGATGGCGAAACCATCACCAAAGCCAGCTTACTGGATTTGGTCAATGGCGTTGGCACCTCCTATCAGGACAGAATGTTTGTGGCGGATAGCGCCAATACCAATAACGGTTATCCGGTGTTGCGCGATCTGGGCAAGGATACGGCGACGGTGACCGGGTTGACCATCAGCGTTGCGCCTACCAAAACAGCATATGCTGCACGGGAAGTCTTCAGCAAGGCCGGTATGGTCGTGGTGGCCAGTTATAGCGACGGTACTGCTGTTGCGGTAACCGATTATACGTATCCCACCACGCCTTTGACCATGGGGACTACCCAGGTGACCATTTCCTACGGCGGTATGACAGTGCAGCAGACCATCACGGTAGAAGAAACGACTTTGGCTTCTATCGCAATTACTACTGCGCCTGCCAAGACGTTCTATGCTGCCGGGGAAAGCTTTGATTCCACCGATATGGTAGTCAAAGCCACCTATGGCACAAGCACTGTAGAAACATTGTCCAATGAGGATTACTCTGTAACTCCCGCCGGTGCTTTGGCGGTAGACGATACGGAAGTGACCATCAGCTATACCTATAACGGCGAAACCAAAACCGCCACGATCCCTATTGTGGTGCTGGCCGCTTTGCCGGAACAGGTAGAAGGCTCCTACCAATTATCCGATCTTAATGATTTGCGCTGGTTTGTCAATCAGGTAAACGTCCAAAAGAATCTGACCATCAAAGCCAAGCTTGCCCAGGACATTGATGCTTCCGCTATGGAGTGGACTTCCATCGGCGGCGCTTCCGCTGCTTTGGGCTTCGCTGGCAGCTTTGACGGCGCGGGGCATGTCCTTACCATTTCTCAGACCGGTACTACCAATTATCATGGTCTATTTGCTTATGTTAACACAGGCGGGGTGATCGAAAATCTTACCGTGGCCGGTTCGATCCAAGGCGGCACCTATACGGCAGGTATTGTTGCTTACAACAGCGGCGCCACCATCCGCAACTGTGTCAACAAGGCTACCGTATCCGGCAGCAATTTTGTGGGCGGTATTGTTGGCTCGCTGAACGATGCAACGGTCAGTGGCTGCATTAACCTTGGCCAAGTCAGCGGCACCTTAAACAATGTGGGCGGTATCGCAGGCTACATGAACTTGGCTACCGCCAAAATCAGCCAATGCTATAACAGCGGCGCCATCACCGGAGCCAGCTACGCGGTAGGCGGCATTGCCGGTATTGCCAATACCGCAGGTGAGCTGATTGAAAGCTGCTATAACAGTGGCGCGGTTAGCGGCACCTATTATGTAGGCGGTATCGTTGGCCAAAACCGGGCCGATCTCACCTGCTGCTACAACAGCGGCGCGATCACCGGCACCGGCGGCACCTCTTTGCATATGGCCAGCGGCGGGATCGTCGGTGGACAGAACGGAATTGCTGCGCTGGCCAATCTGTACAATAGTGGCAAGGTGAGCGCAACCTATAGCGCGGCCATTATCGGCTGCTCCAATAATGCGGCGGCTACCTTGAGCAACGCGTATTACCTGTCCGGCAGTGCGGCTGCGGCCTATGTTGACCGTGCGCCTGCAACTACCACAAATAATATTATCGCCACCGATGTGGCGGAAAAAACCGACGCCCAGCTGCAAGATTTGGCTGCTGTTTTAGGCGAAGGCTTTAAGCAAGGCGGCTTGTATCCCATCCTGATCTGGCAGCCTAATGAGGTTGTAACCAGCCCTGCTGTGGTAACGGAAAATACTGCCGCTGCCACTGTGACTAGCGGGGATTTGGCAGCCGGAAAAGATGTAGTTTTGAATACCAAAGCGGCTTCCGGCGCCGAAACTGTTACCAAAGCCCAGGTGACCATTGGTAATAGCGTATTGGCAGGCTTGACCGCAACCAATTCTGCGGCCATTGTCACCGATTTGGGACAGATTACCTTTGATGCTGCTGCATTGGCCAAGATTGACGCCAACGCGGGTGCGGAAAATGCAGTGCTTTCCATTGCCAAGCTTACCCCGGGACAAGCCAGCGGAGCTGCTTTGGCCGTACTGGAAACCGGTGGTCAGTTCTTTGCCTTGAGTCTGACTGCCAATGGACAGGAGATCTTCTCCGGCGCCGATGCAGCCGGCCATGCCACCATTGTTCTTCCCTATGTTTTGAGTGAAAACCAAAATGCAGCCAATTTGCAGGTTTCCCATATCAAGAGCGACGGCGCCAAGCTGCCGCTGGAATATACCTATGCAAACGGCAAGATTAGCACTGTTTTGGATAGCTTCTCCGGCGTTGCTGTAGAATACCAGACAGGAATCGTCACTGGGGTAGAAACCGGCGATACTGTCTATTATCTGGCGGGCAATACCGTTACCGCGCAAGTGTTCCTTACTGCCGATACCGCGTATCAGGCCGGTGCTTGGGAAATGAAGCTGGCTTATGATCACAGTAAGCTGACCTTCGACAGCGTCAACAGCGTTTTGCCGGAGGGCGTGACCGCCGGGAACTTTACCGACGACAACGAAAACTATTATATCTCCTTGTCATACTTTAAGCTGAACGGCGCGCAACAGGCCGTTTGGGATTTTGCAGCCAATACCAAAACGCTGCTGGCCACCCTGAAGTTTACGGTCAACGGGGATGCGGCGGCCGGCGTTACCGCCTTAAGCTTGACAGAAGGTGCGGGCTATGCGGCGGACGGCTATAGCACCGAAACCGCTTTTGGTACGTCTTCGGCGCAGCTGCAGGTGTTTGGTCTTACGGCGGAGCTGGTAGAATACCCCGGTGCTCCTGTGGGGACGAAGCTGCTGAAGCTTAGCGGCACGCAGGCACAGCAGTTCTATTTCCGCTTTGGCGCAGATCAGGGCATGTTCTGGTCGGAACAGTATCAGGCGTATGTGATGTTTACCGATGGGGAACTGGCGGCGGCGCTGACCAGCGTTACCATTGCCGACAGCACAGCGGGAACCAATGCGGCGATTGCCTATACCGGAGATGTGGATGCCAGCGGCAAAATCAATATGGGCGATGTGCAGATAACCTATGATATTTTCATCGACAATTCCAAAATTGCCACGCCGGTTATGCGGCTGCGGGCGGATGTCAACTTTGATGCTGTTGCCCGTACCAATTTTGGCGTAGATATCGGCGACGTGCAAAAGATTCTCAACACGGTGTTGAGAAGAGCAGGTGGAATCGGTTATTAAGAAATAGCGCCTTCCGAAACCAAAGGTTGCGGCCATGCTTTTGCCGCAATCTCCCGG
>CAYOVS010000007.1:0-18703 GCA_964407445.1 uncultured Peptococcaceae bacterium | reverse complement strand
CAGTATAACCATTCCAACGGTACTATCGTTGGCGCGGAGGCATTGGCGCGCTGGAATCATCCTCGAAAGGGGCTTCTTGCCCCGGGGGGTTTTATTTCTGTTTTTGAACGGAATGGGTTTGTGACCAAGCTGGACGAATATGTTTGGGAGCAGGTTTGCCGGATCATCCGCAGTCAGCTTGATCGGGGATTGCCCTGCGTGCCCATTTCTGTGAATATTTCCCGAATCAATATTTACAACCCGGAGCTGGAAAACATTCTTACCGGACTTGTGCAAAAGTATCATATTCCAATCGCCCTTTTTCGCCTGGAAATTACGGAATCCGCTTATATGGAGTATCCCAAGCAGTTGATCGAAGCTGTCCACAGGCTGCAAAAGCGAGGCTTTTTTGTGGAGATGGATGATTTTGGCAGTGGGTACTCCTCGCTTAATACCTTGAAAGAAGTTCCTGTGGATATGCTCAAGCTGGATATGCGCTTTATTGCCGGCTCGGAAAACCAGGGGCGGGGCGGCAGTATTTTAAGCTCGGTGGTGCGTATGGCCAAGTGGCTCAATCTGCAAATTATCGCCGAAGGCGTGGAAACCCGCAAGCAGGCAGATTACTTGAAAAGCATCGGCTGCCATTTGGTGCAAGGGTATTTGTATGCAAAACCGATGCCCGTTGCAGAATATGAACAATTGCTTGTCGCTGCTTCCTGCAATGATTTGGCAGCTTCCGCCTATACCAGCGGCATGCTGGACGAGGATTACTGGAACCCGGAAGCGCAAACAACGCTGATTTTTAACAGCTTTGTCGGCGCGGCCGCCATTTTTGAGCTGCATAATGAGAATCTGGAGATGCTGCGCTATAACGATAAGTGCTTTGAGCTGCTGCGTGTGAATGAAGAGATCTATCAGAAATATAAGCTGAACATTTTTGCCCTGCTGCAGGAGGAAGACAAACCTGCCTTTTGGCAGGTTTTGCAAGAGGTGATCGACAGCGGCAACGAAAAAGAGATCGAAAGTCGCTGGGGAGAACCGGATTCCGGACGGGAGTCGATCTGGCTGCGGGTGCGGATGCGGATGATCGCCCAAAATGACGGCCGGTATCTGATTTACGCGGCAATTGAGAATATCACAGAAGCAAAGCGCGTGGCCGCAGAGCTGCAAGAAACCTCCAAACGGTTGCAAATTATTATGGACAGCATCCAAGGCGGCGTAGCCATATACGAGTTTGCCGGTGATGCGGTCAACACTTTATATGCCAACGAAAGCTATTATGAACAAAATGGCTATACGCCTGCCGAAGCAAAAAAAATGAGCGCCTTTGAGCTGGTGCATCCGGAGGACAGGGGGATGCTTTTGGCGAAAGTGCAAAGCACCCTGAAAAGCGGCGGCAATCTAAACTGCGAATACCGGGTGATCCGCAAGGACGGTTCGATCAAATGGACAGTACTGCGGGCGACCCGTATTCACTACCCCGGAAAAGAGGGCGTTGTGTATTTGGCTCTTTTGACGGACAACACGCTGATGAAGCTGGCGGAACAGCAGCGAGAGTTAAACAAGTTTACCCAGGCGCTATACAGTATCTATGATGAAATCTACGAATACAACTTCACCCAGAATACCTCAAAACAGATTTATTCCAAATATCTAGAGGCCAAGAAAACAGGCACGGTGCGCACAATCTTCGACAGCATGCATCGATGGCTGAATATGTTGGTGGTGCCGGAAGACAGGGCAAAGGTGGAAGCGCTGTTTCAATGGGCCAACGGCCCGGAGTCGAAGGGCGAATCCGTTCTGACCAATACGGCGGAATACCGGATTGTGGTAAATGGGGAAACACGCTGGGTCAACTCAACGCTTTTGCATGTGAACGGAGACAGCTATTTGCTGTGCAACCGTGATATTACAGAAAAAAAGAACGCCGAGCAGATTGCGGCGGAAAACGCGGTGCTGCTGGCTCAAAAGCGGGAGCAAGAGCGGTATAAGATCATTTTGGAGCAAACCGGCACTACTGTTTTTGAGTGGGATCATGTAACCGGCGCGTTTTTCTGTTCCGATTCTTATTACAATTATGAGATGAGCCGCAAGGATCGAGCCGCTATTTTGGAGAATCGAGCGGATCTGGATACGGTGCATCCGGATGATATCCCTCTCCTTTTGCAATTTTTTGCGGATACGGAAAGCGGTAAACCCTACACGGAAGCAGAACTGCGGGTCAAAATGACGGATGGCAGCTATCAATGGACCCGGATGACGGGAACCTTTGTCACCGATCAAAACGGCAGGGTGTTGCGGACCATCGGCACCATGAATAATATTGAAGAAAGGAAGCATGCCGTTTTAAAAACAGAAGAGCTGGCCAACACCCTGAATAATGTGATTGCCAATATCCCCTCCGGGGTGGGAATCTACGAGATGGGAGAAAAGATAAAGCCTCGCTTTGTCAGCGCCCGGGCTTGTGAATTATTCGGTTTTACCAAGGAGGAGTATGATCAGCGGATCAACGCCGGACTGCCGGTCAATTTTTTCCCTAAATCGCCGGAAATGCAGGAGAAGATGCTGCTGGCGATAGAAGAATTGACCCCCTTTGAGGAAACGCTTCCTGCGCAGAAAAAAGACGGCAGTATATTTTGGGTTCGCGTTCGCGGCTCCTTTGTGCGGGAGGCTACCGGTTGCGTGGTGAGTTATATGATGATTACCGATATTACCGCCCAGCGGCAAAGAGAGCAAAAGCGCCGTTGGGAGGATGAGCGGTATCGTATTTTGATGAACGGTACCAAAACCATTACCTTTGATTATGATCCCGTTGCCGACATGCTTACCTACTGTACGCCGCGAAAGGAAGAAGGCATGTCTGAGCATATATTGGATCACTATTTGCAAAAATTGACCATGAGGCACACAACAGTGCACCCGGACAGCGTTGCCGCATATAAAAAAATGCTGCGGAGAGCATGTGAAAAGGAAACGCAGGGTACCTTTGATTATCTTGTAGATAATTATGGGCAGGGCTACCGCTGGTCCCGGGCCTATTATGTCAGTATTGCCGACGAAACCGGAACCGTGTACCGTGTGGTGGGCAGAGTAGATGATATCGACGCGCTGAAAAAGCAGGAGGAAAAGCTGCGGATTAAGGCGGAATACGATGGGATGACGGGGCTGCTCAATCGTGCCACCACGGAGGAGCAGATCAGCGCGGTTTTGCAGTACTCCACGCCCAATCCCCAATGCATGCTGGCCGTCTTTGATGTGGACAATTTTAAATTGGTGAATGATACCTGTGGGCATCTGGCTGGCGATACGCTGCTGGCAAATATCGGTGCGCTGTTGTCCGGCTCTTGCCGGGAGACCGATATTCTGGGCCGGATCGGCGGCGACGAGTTTGCTGTTTTGTTCTGCAATGTCACGGACATGGATGGGATAAAGCGCAAGCTGGAAAGGATTGTGGCGCAGGTGAGCGCTTTGGCCGCAGAGCGTCCTGTGACGATCAGCTGCGGCGCGGCTTTTGCGGACAAGACCGATAAAAGCTTTCATAGCCTGTATGCCAAGGCGGACAAGGCGTTGTATTATGGTAAGCAGCAGGGGAAAAACTGTGTTCGCTTTTATACGCAGGAAGCAGGGGAAACAAGGAAATAGTCCCTGGGACGAAGGATAATTCATCTGGGGCAATGCTTCTTGCATAAAAATAGCAGCCAAGGCAAATTGCTTTGGCTGCTATTTTTGTATGGCGGAACCGGTTTGCCTGATGCTTTTGCTTGCGGTTGGCAGGCCCAGCGCTTTTGGGTGGCTAAAGGCGGCTGCTATTGCCGCTTTTACAGGGGTTTCGGTTCCTTGGCGCGCTCTTTTTCGCATGGTCTGGCCAAGGTGATTTGGCAGATATCGCCGTTATTTTGTTCCTCGGTAAAGATCACATCGGTGCAAACCCAGCGATAAATGCCGTCGTCGCCAAGCTGCCGACCCTTCTGGGAAATAATCTTTTCGCCACGGGCATGGGCTGCCAGCAGATTTTGGCGGGAGAACGCCGCAGTAAAGGAGAGGCGATCCTCGGGGTGGAAGGAGGCGGCTCCATCTTTGATCAGCTCCTCATAGTTTCCCGCTTTATGAGCAGATTTTGTCGCAAAGGTGTCGTATTCCATCATATAGTAGCTGTTTTGGGTCAGGTTTACGGAAATAATCAGAGGAAAGAAAGAGGATACTGCATGGAGCAGCCGTTTCAGTTCTACTTTATCAAACCATTCGGTATGCTCTAGCAAAAGTGCATCGTGTCCGTGATACAGATAGTTTGCTCGTTCCATTTCTGGTTCATAGAAGGCAAAATCATTCTTCCCATTGCGCTTTACATGATAGAGCGCCCGGTCGGCTTTGCGGTAGAAATCCTCAAAATCATCCTTGCCTGCAATGCAGATGGCGATGCCAAGGCTGCTATGCAGCTGTGTATCCGCATTTTCGCCGATGCGCAGCAACGCCAGCTTTTGTGTTAGCGCATGAATTGTACAGCGCAGTCTTGCTTCATTGTTGACGCCGGTTAAAAACACCATAAATTCGTCGCCGCCGACACGTCCCACGATATCCGTTTTGCGGAAATGTGTCTTGAGCGTTGTGGCTATTGCTTTGATTGCCCGATCGCCCTGCACATGACCGAGAGTGTCATTGATGTCCTTCAGGTTATCAATATCGCCGATCAGCAACGCGCAAGCATTGCCTTCCTGCTGTTCCAGCATTTGCCGGATCAATTTTTCCGTGGTGGCTTTGTTATAGATCTGGGTGGCTTGGTCGGTTTCGGCTAGGGCCATGATCCCCAGCTCCGCTGTTTTTTTCGCGTGGATATCTTCAAAGAGGAAAAACCCCTTGACGTTGCCGGAGAAGGGATCCGTCACCATATCCAGAGAAAGGCCGATCCAGCAGAGCGTGCCATCTTGCCGCAGGATGCGCAATTCCAGCTCTTCCGCAGTTTTACCGGCGGCAAATTCGTCCAGCAGTCGTTTCCGGCAGAAAAAGCGCTGCGCCTTTTCCCGGTCTTCCGGATAGATTAGCGTTGCAATGGCGTATGTGGCAATCGCCGCCGGGTTCTTGCCTGCTTTGGCAGAAATTGGGCCGATCAGTGTCCCTTCCTCCCGTTCCAGCAGCATGCGGGTCAGATCCAATTCATAATACTGCATGGCTTCTTGGGAAAGGCCGTGGGAACGGCTGCGAATACGCTGGTAGGCAAGCTCTTTTTCGTAGCGGTCGGTAATATCTTCCACGGAGACGATCGCCTTGACCGGCTTGCCGCTTGCATCAAAAATGGTGATGAATTCACCCCGTTCCCAGCACCAGGAGCCATTGGCGCATTTGGTATGAATCTTGATATTGCCGCTTTTTTCTCCCCGCAGGATTGCCTCATAGAAACGGATAAACGAAGAATGGCTCTCCTGGGCAACGACGTTCCGCTCCAATGTGCTGCGCGGCACATTGGGGAGCACTTGGGGAAGCCCGTGCTTTTCGGCATAGGCCAGGGGCATGGTCAGGGTGCGGGTGGCCACATCGTAACGGCAGATCATTTTGCCCATCTGGGCCATGGCCAGCTTGGTTTCCTCCTCGCTGATGCGCAGGGCTTCTTCCATTTGCTTTTGCTGGGTGATGTCCATAATCACGCTTAAATAGGCAGGTGCGCCGTCCCGGTCTTTGATCAGCGTCGCCTTTTCCATCACCCATGCTACCGCACCGTCTTTTTTGAATACGCGATATTCTGCGGTGTACTGTGGCGTCAGGGTATCCCGGCATTTTTGCATATAACGCATATTGGTTTCCCGATCATCAGGATGAATCAAGCCCAAAAGACCGTTTTGATGGAACATTTCCAATTCATTTTGGGAATAGCCAAATTGCGCCAACAATTGCCCTCCTACATAAGAAAGGGGTTGACAATCGCAGCGATATACCAGTGTGCCTGCTGTTGCGGCGGAATCCACCAGCCTTTGGTAGAATCGCTCCTTGGCCAGCTCACCGTTGGTAATTT
This sequence comes from uncultured Peptococcaceae bacterium, assembly GCA_964407445.1. GTDB lineage: Bacteria > Bacillota > Dehalobacteriia > UBA4068 > UBA4068 > JAILCQ01. Next base: position 12,720 of record CAYOVS010000007.1, on the reverse strand, counting down.
CTAATGCCTGGCGAAGCTTTTCTTCCGTTGTTTTTTGCTCATCGATCAACCGCGCCAGGGTGATGGCGATCACGTCATCGTCAAAGGGGTTGTCCACTTTCAGCGCTACGGTTTCCAGCCAATGATAGGCGTTATCCTCACGAAGCTGGCGAAGCTCTATGCGAACCCGATTTTGTCCGGTGGTAAATGCCTGCAGCAGCTGGTTACGGCTCAGCTTTTCGTCATATGCTTTCGTGTCATCGGGATGAATGCTTTGTCGTATTGTTTGCACAAGGGCATCATATTCCCCTTGGCTGTGGGGGATGAGGGGAAAGTGCTGGTTGACGCTGAGCAGTTTGTAGCAGTTTTGTGTCAGGTTTACCGCAAGCGCCATTGGATATACGCTTTGCAGGGCAACCAGCAGGCGTTCTTGATCCAAAATGCTGGTATTGGCAGCATTGCGTTGGTCGGTGATATCCTCCATGGAGATCACGGCGGAAACAGGTTCCCCGGCGTCGTTAAATACGGTTGTGAAGTCAGCGGCAAACCAGCGATAGCCGTTGTTGGTTTTACGCCTAGCTACCGCGTGACCAGTTTTTTCCCCTCGTGAAATTGCCTGATAAAAACCGACAAATTCTTCTACGCTTTCGGGGGCAATCAAGCCTTCGGCAACTAAGCTATCCGGCACATTGGTTTTTCGAGAGGGCACCCCAAGAATTTGTGCTGTTTCCAGTGGCATATACGAAGTTTTGTTGGCGATGGTATAGCGATACACATATTTGCCACTGTGCAGAACCGCTAGGCGATATTCCTCCTCGCGGACCCGCAGTTGCTCCTCTGCTTCCATTTCGGTAGTGATATCTATCTGCACAGTATTTACATGAATTGCCTCTTGGGTGCGCTGGGAGGCGGCGCCCCGCAAATTTAGCCAGCAAAGGCTTCCGTCTTTTTTGCGGACACGGTATTTACAATTGATGGGTGCATTATTTTGCACCAAATTGTTCATTTGTGCTTGCAACAGCGGCATATCCTGCTCAAAAACCAAATGGGTGGCGTTTTCCGCTGCCAGTCGGGTATATTCCTCATGGGAGTAGCCAACCATTTTGGCCACGCCATCGGTAAAGAACAGGGTTTTAATGCCGTCTTTTGTGTGCTCGTATGTGGCCAAGCCGCCGGGAACCGTATCTACCAATAGCTGTAGCTGCGCATTTTGTTCCCGTTCTCTGGTGATATCTACCAAAACCCCGTTAACCCGGGTCTGCTCTCCATGGCGCTGGGAAAGCAGCGCCCGCAAGTTTACCCAAAGATAGCTGCCGGATTTTTGGATCATTCTAAGCTGGCAATTGATTGGCGTGCCATCGCGCCGCAGTCGGTCCAAAGCTACTGCAAGCAGCGGTTTGTCTTCCTCCACAATTCTGCCAAAAGGGTCTTCCTGAACCAGCTTGCTGTATTCGTCATAGGTATACCCCAGCATTTCCGGAATGGTTTCGTTAAAAAAGAGAACCTGGGTGCCTTGGGGAGAATAGTCGTGCACGATCAGTCCGGCGGGAATATTTTGCATCAGCGCTGTCATTTGCGCATTGGCCTGGGCCATTTCCCGCTGTTTTTTTTCGGCAAAGGAGATGGGGAAGTATTCTTCGTCCTCCTGCAAATCTGTTGGCAAAGACATGTGCAGCGACGCGATGACAAATTTTTGCTCTGCTCGGGTGCAGCAGGCGGTAACCCGGCAATCCATGCGGACGCCCTCTGCCTTGTCTGTTAGCAGCAACCGGCCGAACACCGAACCGGCCTCCTGGGTGAGCATGCGTTGGCTCATATCCACAAATTCTATAGTATAACCGGCAGGCATACTGTCAATTTCTTCCTGCAGTAGGCGGCGGGCGTCGTCCTTGTTGTGCACCACTTCAAATGCGCCGGTGCCAAACCAAGTAATATCGTCTGTGACAAAGGTTAGCGCTTTTTCCACATCCCGTTGCTCTAAATGTGCCAGACAAAAGGATTGTAGGGCTGATAACGGTGAATTTGCAATCATAAGAGTCTTCTCCTCAAACCATGAATTCCGTCAGCATTAGGGGTTACGGCTGCACGGTACGCCATGATCGTATTTCCCATTTCCTGTAAAAGCGCTGGTAATTTGCCAAGAATCGCAACAGCGAGTCAAAAAGCGGCTTTTAGCCTGTTCTGCTTATGCCGATGGCATTTTGCTTATTTAATATAAGCTCAACATCATTATATCAAACAGTTACTAATTTTCAACTGTATTACAAAGATTTTCTTCCGCAGTAACAAAAAAAGATTGCGCTGCCTTGCCCAATCCAGATCGGCGGAGCCGTCGCTTAAAACAGGAATCCTCCGTTCGGTATCAACCAAACGGAGGGTTCCTGTTTTTCGTCAGCCTGTTCAAAAACGTAGGCAATCTTGTCAACTGTTCAGAAACAAGCATATCAACTGGCGTTTGCAGAGCAAATGGCCAGTTGATGGATCATTTGGCGTAAAAAGCTTTAGCGCTGCTTTAGATACAGTAGGGCGTTGATGATGGCCGCGGCGATGTTGCTGCCGCCCTTGCGCCCTTTGGCAACGATGCAGGGAAGCGAGGTGGTGATGATCTGTTCCTTGCTTTCTACCACGTTGACGAACCCTACCGGCACGCCGATCACCCCCGCCGGGGTTACCTTGCCCTCTGCGGCCAATTCTTTGATGCGCAAAAGCGCTGTGGGGGCATTGCCAATGGCAAAAATCACCGGTTTGCGAATGCTGCAGGCTTTTTCCATGGAAACCATTGCCCGGGTCACGCCTCGTTTGGCGGCTTCCTCCGCCACGTCGGCATCCCCGATAAAGCAGTGGACTTGACCGCCCAAAGCAGCCAGAATCCTTTTGTTGATCCCGGCCATGGCCATGGTGGTATCGGTGACGATATCCGCGCCGTTTTTCAGCGCGTCTGCTAACAGTGCTATGGCGTTGGGGGAAAAATACAGGTTATCGGCATAGTCAAAATCTGCCGAGGTGTGGATCACCCGGTACACAACCCGCTTTGTTGCTTCATCAAAGCCTCTTTCGCCAAGGATGCTCTCGATCATGGAAAAGCTCTTTTTTTCGATGTCCGCAGGACGGATATTTTCTATTTTCACCATTCGATCCCCCTTCTGGCCGGGATTCCCCGGGTATACGGATGCTTGACCATCTTGATCTCCGAAACGTAATCTGCTAGCTCGATCAGCTCCGGGGAGGGGTTGCGGCCTGTCAGCACGATCTCCGTTTCCCCGTTTCTTTGTCGCAAAAAATCCATCATCTGCTGCTGGCACAGGCTGCCTGTGGAAATTGCGCCCAGTGCTTCATCCAGCACGATCAAATGATAGCTTCCGCTTTGATCCAGTTGGCGGATCTGCGCCAGACGTTCCAGGCATTCTTCCGCTACATTCTTTCGCTGCTCCGGATTCATGGTCTTGACAAAGCCCTTTTCGCATTTTCCCGAAAGGACGGTAACGCCAGGCAGATTTTCTAATACTTGCAGCTCGCTGCTATTGCCATCCTTGAGAAACTGCACAAATGCCACCTTCAGGCCGGCTCCTGCCGCCCGTACGGCCAGCCCTATGGCAGCGGTGGTTTTGCCCTTGCCATCGCCGCAGTAGAGGTGGAGCAGTCCCGGTTTTTCCCCGCTCATACGCCCTCCTCAAGCACCTTGTAGATATAGTCCATATCCAGCGCCTGCCGCATCGCCGCAGCCAGAATATCATATTGCTGCTGCTTATAGGCGGTCATGTCAAAGGCGGTCACGTTTTCGGTGGCGATCCCCTTTTTTTTCAGCAGGGCGGTGATCACGGCTTTGGCGATTTCCTCCCGGTCAAAAATGCCGTGGATATAGGTACCGTACACATTGCCGTTGCTGACGATGGGTTTGTCCCCGGTGGTTTGACCCATGTGGATCTCGTAGCCTTCATAGGTGAGATTGCTCAGGGCGGCAAAGATACCGCCTACTTGCCCGGTATTGCCGGTGATGCGGGTGCGGCGCTTGGTTTGGCAAAAGCAGGTTTCTCCCTGGAGCAACCCCATCCCGCTGATCTCGCCGCCGCCCTCCACGCCGCTTTCGTCCCGAATCAGGCTGCCCAGCATCTGGTAGCCGCCGCAAACGCCGAACACCGGCGTTCCGCCATGAGCCCGCTTCAAAATTGCCGCTTCCATGCCGCTTTCCCGCAGCCAGCGCAGATCACCGATGGTGTTCTTGGTGCCCGGCAGCAGCAGCAGATCGGGAGAGCCCAGCTCTCCGGGGGTTTTGACATACCGTATCGAAACGCCGTCGATATATTCCAACGCGTTGAAATCCGTAAAATTAGAGATGCGGGGCAAGCGGACGACTGCAATATCCACCAAGCCGCCAGCGGTGCGTCGATCCATCCGCTGGGAAAGGCTGTCTTCATCGTCCACATCAATTTGCAGATAGGGTAGAACGCCAACCACAGGCTTATGAACGATCTCCTCCATCTGGCGCAGGCCGGGAGCAAGGATCGTTACATCACCCCGGAATTTGTTGATCACCATGCCTTTTACCAGCTGCTTTTCCTCTTCCGGCAGCAGCAGCATCGTCCCGGCCAGAGCTGCGAAAACACCGCCCCGGTCAATATCGCCAACGATCAGCACCGGCGCCTTGGCCATTTTGGCCATGCCCATATTGACAAGATCCCCCTCTTTTAGGTTGATCTCCGCAGGGCTGCCTGCGCCTTCCAGCACGATAATGTCATATTCGGCGCTGAGGGAAGCAAAAGCTGCTTTTACTTGAGGCACCAGCGTTTCTTTTTGTGCATAATATTCTTGGGCGGTCATATCCGCCAGCACCTCGCCGTTGACGATCACCTGGGATTTTTTATCGCTGGTGGGTTTGAGCAAAATGGGATTCATCCGCACATCGGGGGCAATGCCTGCTGCCTCGGCCTGCATCACCTGGGCCCGCCCCATTTCTAAGCCATCTGCGGTGATAAAAGAGTTTAGGGCCATGTTTTGTGATTTGAAGGGGGCCACCTTATAGCCGTCCTGCGCAAATATCCTGCACAGGCCTGCCGCAACAAGGCTTTTCCCCGCATTGGAGGTGGTGCCCTGGATCATGATCGTTTTTGCCATGGAATGCCATCCTTTTTGTTATTTTTGCTGCTGCTCTTAGAGGATTGGTGCAGCCAATTTTTAATAGTGCAGTTTTCTGCGCTTCTAAGCCAGTTATTTTCGGTTGGACACAGCGTCTTTGGCCAAGCTATGGTAGGCGCTGCATTTTTCCACAAAGCTTTGCGCCAGCTTGGGCTGACCGCCCAGATGGATATGGGGATAGCCTGCAAAGATGCTGTCGGTACAATGGATGCAGCCATATTGGCGGCTGCCCTTTTGTGCCATAAAGCCGTCGCCGTTATGGTCGCTGTCGGAATAATGAAATTCATGCGCCCGAATTTTTTCCCCTTTTTGGCAGAGCAGATTGTCCTTTTCTGCCGTCAGGGTCACATAGCCAAAGCGGCACAGCTTTTCGGTCATCCACGCCTTTCCGCTAAGGGCGCCCACCATCGCAAACTGCCTGCCGCTTCTGTCGGCAAGGGCGTCCAGCAAATACATAAACCCGCCGCACTCCGCCAAAATCGGCATACCCTGTGCCGCTGCGTTTAGGATGCTTTGGCGCATGGAGGTGTTGGCGGAAAGCGGATCGGCAAATTCTTCGGGATAGCCGCCGCAAAGATAGATTCCGTTCAGATTATCGGGCAAAGCGCTGTCCTGCAAGGGCGAAAAGGGTACCAGCTCTGCACCGCAGGCACGCAGCGCCGCCAAAGAATCCTCATATAAGAAGGAAAAGGCCGTATCCTTGGCTATGGCGATGCGAACGCCGGTAAAGCGTCGCAAGCCTGCAAAAGAATCCATCGCAGAAAGCGTCTCTGCCCCAGCGGCCAACTGGAGGATCCCATCCAGATCGAGGAACTTTGCTGCGGCAGCGCCCAGCAAATCCAGCCGCTGGCTAAGATCGGCAATTTCGTCTGCTGTGACCAGCCCCAGATGGCGGCTGCCGATGGTGGCCTGGGGGATCTTGGGCAGATGGCCAAAAACCCGCAAGCCGGTATGGCTTTCGATCAGCCCTTGATAAGAGGGATACATGGCTTCCGAGCAATTATTGAGGATCACGCCGGCCAGCAGGTTTTTGTCAAAATCCATAAAGCCCTTGACCACCGCCGCTGTAGAAACGCTCATGCCTTTTACATCCACTACCAGAATCTGGGGGGTTTTTGTCAGCAAGGCCACATGGGTGCTGGAGGCCTGACTATCCGCAAAGCCAATGCCGTCATACATCCCCATCACGCCCTCGATTACGGAAACCTGGGCGGTTGCGGCATTTGTGCAAAAAAGAGATTTAACTCCTTCCTCGCCGCACATAAAAATATCCAGATTGCGGCAAGGGGTTTGCAGCATGCGGGAGTGAAACATCGGGTCGATATAATCAGGGCCGCACTTGAAGGAGGCCACCTTTATTTTTCGCTCCGCCAGCGCCCGCAGCAGCCCGCAGGTTACCGTAGTTTTGCCGCTTCCGCTATGGGTGCCGCAGATTTGGATTCGTGGATACTTCATTTGCCGCCTCCGCTGATGATATAGATGGGATTATTGGCCTGCATCATTGCATAGCGCCCGATCTGCTCTGCCCTTGCGGTGTTGACGCAAACGGTTTCGCAGGGGATACCCTGTCTGGCAAAAGCGGCTCGTGCCTCGCCTAAGGTTTCCAAAGCAATGGCGTTGACGACGATGCGGGCGTTTTCATTTTTGGCCAGTACAGCAGCAAAAATTTCGTCCATATTGCCGCCGCTGCCGCCGATAAAGACGCAATCCGGCTGGGGCAGCGCCAAAAGAACCTGTGGCGCACTGCCTTGGGTAACGCAAACATTGTAAGCGCCCAGCTTGGCAATGTTTTTGCGGATCAGTTCTACTGCCTCCGGCTTGCGCTCCACCGCATAGACCATCCCCCTGTTGGCGCGGCGAGCCGCCGCAATGGCAACGCTGCCGGTTCCCGCGCCAATATCCCAGAGGGTCATGGCGGGGGTGATATGCAGCTTCAGCAGGGAGATTGCCCGGATTTCCTCTTTTGTCATGGGGATCTCTCCCCGCAAAAAGTCTTTGTCGGTTAGTTCTGCTGCCGGATCCGTAGCGTTTTCATTGATGGCCAGCAGAACGGTGAGATCTTCAAAACGCTCCTGCGCCAGCTCTGCTGCGGTTCCCCGGAGAATCCGCTGGTTTGCGGCAGAGAGGTTTTCCCCTGCCGCCAGCAGCACGCCGCCCAGGCCTGCCGCGGTCAGCTCCGCCGCAACATCGTGGGCGCGCCGGTCGCCGCCTGTCAGGATAAACGTTTTTCTGTTATAGGCCACATACGGCACCGCCGAAACATTCCGTCCATGCACCGACAGAGAAATGGCGTCGTCATAGGTCTCGCCCAGTTTTGCGCAAAAATATTGCAGGCTGGAAAGCCCATTGATCAGGGTGATCTTATGCTGCCGACAAAGCAGCCGGGAAATGCTAAAATAGCCCACATCCCCTGACGCAAGAATGGCAACGGAGCCCTCTGCTTCCTGCAAGCGGCTGTTGATCTCCGAAAAGGACACGGTGACGGTATTGGGATGCAAGCCGCCCAGCTGTGTTGCCAGCCGACCTGTGGCCAGCACCAGATCTGCGCCAAGGATCGCCTGCCGCGCCTCGGCTGTCAGCAGCGTTTCCTTGCCCATGCCGCAGCCTATGATGGTAACCTGTGTCATTCGTCCTCCTTTGTAACAATACCATACCCTTTGAGTACCTGGGCATAGGTAAGCCCTGCTTCGGGCTGGGGTCTGCCCACTACGATCACCTGTGCGCCCACTTCCTGGGCGGCGGCCACCTTTTCGCGGAAGCCGCCTGTTTCGCCGGTATCCTTGGTCAGCAGCATGGTGCAGGCGAACTGCCGCAGCATGGCTCGGTTCAGCTCTTGGGAAAACGGGCCCTGCATGCAGACCAGATTTCGATAGCCCAACGCGGTTGCGGCCGCTACATTTTCGGCAATCGGCAAGATCCGTGGGATCACCCGTTGCTGGTATCCTTGGATTGCGGTAAGCTGCGCCAGCGATTTGCTGCCTACGGTGCTGAGCAGATTGCCCTCTCTGCTATTGATGCAGCGAATGGCTTCTTCCATGTCCTGACATTCTGTGCAGCCCTGCCGGGGGCTGCTTTGCCGCAGCAGACGCACGTATTCTACCCCTGTTTGAGCCGCCGCCTGCCGAATATTTTTGGTGACCTCGGTGGCAAAAGGATGGGTGGCGTCGATGATTTGGTCATAGCCCCCCTGTTGCAGCAGCGCTACCATTTGAGCGGCATTAAGGCGGCCTGCAAGGACGGTATCATCCAGCAGCTTTTTGCCGTATTCCGTAGCCACGCAGGCGGTGACGGACTGGCCGTTGTGCCGCAGGGCGTCATAGAGCCTGTGCCCCTCTGCTGTGCCGGCAAACAGGAGCGTTTTCATAGGCTTTTATAGCCTCTGGGGGTCACCATCCTGCCGTTGATTTCCCGGGTGGTGCTGTTGCCGATGAGTACCGTAGTAAACATATCCACCTGCATTTCCCGCAGCGCGCCAAGGGTACAGATCGTTTTTTCTTCTCCATCCCGCCCCACGTTTCGCACAAAGCCGCAGCAGGTTTTGTCGCTTTTGTGGCGCAACATCACATCACAAGCCTTTTGCAGATAATCGCTGCGATGGTTGCTGGAAGGGTTGTAGAGGCAGATGACAAAATCCGCCTCGCTGGCCAGAGCAAGCCGCTTTTCGATCTTTTCCCAAGGGGTGAGCAGGTCGCTCAGGGAGATGATCGCAAAATCATGGATCAGCGGCGCGCCCAGCACTGCCGCGGCGCTGCAAGCGGCAGTGACGCCGCAGACGATCTGGATCTCCACCTCGGGATGCTCCGCCGCTACCTCCAGCATGACCCCGGCCATGCCGTATACTCCCGCGTCGCCGCTGCATACCATGGCCACGGTTTTGCCGGCCAGCGCCGCATCCAGCGCCATCTGGCAGCGGTCAACCTCCTTGGTCATGGGGGTAGAGGCCTGTTCCTTGTCTTTGATTAGCGGCTCGATCAGCTGCACATACAGGGAATAGCCGATAATATAGTCGCTTTCGGCGATTGCCGCCCGGGCAGCGTCGGTCATAAATTCTTCTTTACCGGGGCCAAGCCCCACTACGAATATCTTTTTCAAATCTCTGTTCTCCCCCTGCAAAAGTTCTATTTTTATTTTTGCTGCTTCTTTGTTTTTGTTTTGTTGCTTCCTTGCTTAACGCTTGGCAAAGCAAATGGTTCTCTCTGCTGTGCCAAGAGCAAGGGTCATGCCGTTTTCTGCACATTTTTCCGAGACGCATATGGCGCCTGCTGCTGCGGCAGCCCTCTGGCAAACATTGTCCACCCCGGTGACGCTTTTGACAAAAGGGGATGGGGTAAAGTTTCCTTGCTGTTGCAGCAGGGTTTCTGCTGGAAAGGGATGCAAGTCTACGCCAAAATGCTCCGCAAGCTGTAGCATGGCCGGTTCCTCTGCCTTGATATCGATGGTGGCAATGGCGCGAATGGCTTTGGGGCAAATGTTTTTTGCTTGCAGCACTCTTTCCGCAAAGGCAATCAGGGCTTGCGCATCCGTTCCCCGTTTGCAGCCCGCGCCGATAATGATATCCTTGGGAATCACGTTCAGGGTTTGGTCAAACATTTGCCCTTTCCCGTCGTAGCCGATGTATACTCCCACCGGACCCTGATCCTGCAAGGTAAACCCGGGGGGCAGCGCCCCGGCCAAGGGCAGGGCGGAAGCCAGCCCCACCGGTTCTTGGCGCAGCAGCGCGGCGGAAATCAGCTTGATGCAGCCAATATCGGCGATGGCGCAATTGTTCTCCCGGCACCAGTCGTCTATGGCAAAGCAGCCGTTGATATCGGTGGCCGTGGTGACCACGGCAATGGCCCGGAGCTTTTCCGCCAATTGCCGTGCCAGCGCGTTTGCGCCGCCCAGATGCCCGGATACAAGCGGAATGACATATTGCCCCAGCTCGTCGATGACGATCACGGCAGGATCCGTTTCTTTGGAGCGGAGATAGGGCGCGATCATGCGGACGGCGATTCCTGTGGCGCCAACAAAAACCAGATCTTCCTTGTTGGCAAAGGCGTCTTTTACCGTTTCCCGGGGGCTTTTCTGGGAAAGCGCGCCGATGCGGCGGGCTGTTTGCCGGCCTTTCTCGGTAAATGCAATACTTTTCATTTTGTCGCCTTGCGGAACTCGTGGGTAAAGCTGGGATCATATAGCTTGGAGCGGTCATATTCCTTGCCCAAAAAGCCGCCTACCAAAATTAGCGCCATCTTGTGGATGTTGTTTTCCGCCGCGGCTTGGGCAATATGGCCTACGGTGGTGCGCACCACCTTTTGATCCGGCCAGGTGGCCTTGTAAACGATGGCTGCCGGAGAATCCGCGGCATAACCGCCTTCGATCAGCCGTTGGGAAAGCTGCTCCAGCATGGTTGTGGAGAGGAAGATCACCATGGTGCTGCCGTGTTGCGCCAGCTTGGCAATATCCTCCCGCCCCGGCACTGCGGTGCGACCTTCCATGCGGGTGAGGATCACCGTCTGGCTCACCTCCGGCAGGGTCAGCTCCGCTTGCAAAGCCGCTGCCGCGCCAATAAAGCTGCTTACCCCGGGGACGATCTGGTATTGGTATCCCAGAGCGTCCAATGCATCCATTTGTTCCCGTATCGCCCCGTAAAGGCAGGGATCGCCCGTATGCAGCCGCACAGTCAGCTTGCCTGCGGTCTCGCCCCGTTCCATTTCGGCGATCACCTGTTCCAAGGTCATTTCTGCACTGTTAAAATGGGCGCAGCCTTGTTTGGTATACTCCAAAAGCGCCGGATTGACCAGCGAACCTGCATAGATTACAATATCCGCCTTGGCCAGAATATCCCTGCCCCGTACGGTGATCAGGTCTGCCGCGCCAGGGCCGGCTCCGATAAAATAGATCATTCTTCCTCCTCCTTGACGATCAGTACGCTAAAATAGCTGGAATCTTCGCGGATGGTGCTAAGATCCCGGTGAATCCGCTGTCCCTCCATGCCGCAGCGTTCCACGGCATAGGCGTTTTTGCTGTGGATAGAATCCCGCAGGGCGCAGATGCTCTTGCCGCTTTTCATCAGCACCTTTGTGCCAGGGAGCGCCAAGGCTTCCTCTGCCTTGCCATAGGCGGCGGGAAGGATATGCAGCGGCTCCTTGCCCTCGCATAAAGAAAGATTCAGCGCTGCCGCAACCGCACAGAAGGAAGGCACCCCGGGGATGATCTCCGTTTCGTAGCCAAGAGTCGCAAGACGTTTGTGGAGATACATGGTTGTGCTGTAGATGCTGGGGTCGCCCAGGGTTAAAAAGGCAACGTCCTTGCCGCTGTCCAAGGATTTGCGCACCATTTCGGTAGCGCTTTCGTGGCTTGCGTCCAGCTTGTCCCTGTCGTAGGTCATGGGCATGGGGCAATAGAGAAGCTCTTTTCCGTCAAGATACTGCGCCGCGATCTTTTGCACGGCGTTTTCTGCTGCACCGCTGTCCGGGACGGCAATCACCCCGGCCTCTTTGATGGTGTCTATGGCAAGCACCGTTAGCAGCCGGGGATCCCCCGGCCCTGTGCCCACGCTGTAAAATTTGCCTTTTTTCATTGTTCCTCCTGATTCAGTTGCCTGGCCAACGCCTCTGCTCCGTCAGTCTGGGCCAGGGGACGGTCGCCTGTTGTAAAGATCATGATTTCAAAATGCACGTTGCCGCCGGTTCGCAGGGAGAGGCATTGTTGTGCTCTTTTGGCGATATCCGCAAAAACAGCACCGGTCAAGCCCCCTTCATCCAGGAGCGTAATGGCCTCATCGGTGGTGAGACACCCTAGCAAGCTGCGGGTCATAGCAGGGGAGGCGCCGTTTGCCGCGGCGTACGCCGCGATGGTCTCCAGCCGCCCGTCCGCCACTGCGGAATGGGTGTTCATGATCCCCGCCGCGATTTTGACCAGCTTGCCCACATGCCCCACCAGCAATGCCTGAGCAAAGCCCTTGGCGGCAAGATAGTCCGCCGCCTCGCCAATGTAGTTGGAAACCTTGATGCTCTGATCCATATCCAGCGCCAGGACGCTTTTGCAATAGTTGCGTCCATAATTTCCCGGAGAAAGCAGCGCCGTATCGCCGTGATATGCGGCACGCTGGTCAATACACACCTTGATGGTGTCAATAATGGCTTTTTCGCTCATCGGCTCTACGATCCCGGTGGTACCAAGGATGGAGATCCCGCCGATAATGCCCAGCCGGGGGTTAAAGGTTTTTTTGGCGATCTCCTCGCCGCCGGGGGCGCTGATGACAATCTCCAGTCCCCCTGCATATCCTGCCCGGCTGGCTTCGGCCAAGGCGTTTTCGCAGATCATTTGCCGGGGTACCGGATTGATGGCCGCTTCGCCCACGGCGCAACGCAAGCCCCGGGCGGTGACCCGACCTACCCCTTCGCCCCCGGCAATGGTGACGCCGGTTGCCGTTTTGCGCACAGCCGCCCAGATTTTTAGGCCGTGGGTTGCATCAGGATCGTCTCCGCCGTCTTTGACCACGGCGCAGAGCGCCTGCCCATCCCCAAGGCTGCTGCCGCATATTTCGATGGCAAGCACCCTGCCGCCGGGCAGGGTAACCCCTACGGAGGGTACCGCTTGCCCTGTCAGCAGCAGCCGGACTGCCGC